>CAZPWU010000180.1:0-5400 GCA_964590325.1 uncultured Anaerolineaceae bacterium
CGGGCAATTGTAACACAAGTCGATTATTCATTTTCTGGACAGCCTCCGAGTGTTTGGGGTCCACCACGCCAATTTAAAAAGCCCAGCCTCTTACTTGATTGCCGTGATCATCGGATCCATGTGGATAGGCGCATACATCTCTGTCACAACTCTCACGAGAGGCCGCAAGAGTGCGTCTAAATCGATCAAAGACTGCGGGCGGTGCCCTTCAGCCAAGGTCTCATACAACTGAGCAGCAAACCATCCTCCACAATGAGAGGGGATGATTTTCTTAAAGCCGATCTCGGACAGCCACGAGGCGAGTGTCCTTCCGGACGGATGGACGGTCGTACACACACGAGCGTCGATGATCGACCTTCGGGTCCGCTCCAGCAGGGGTACTGTTAACCTATCAAATGAAACAGCAGCGGTATCTGGAGCAGTATCTTCCCAGACGATCTTTTTAAATTCCGCCTCGGAGAGGTTGTAGGTGATACCGTATTGAACGGCAACCTCCCGGTCGATAGTGCGATCAAAGAGGATGAGCCTGCATTGATGGTCATTGGTCTGACACAACCAGATATCGCGCTCCTGACCATTTCGATACCGGTTAAGCGCCTCGTAGGTCATGCGCAGGCGCCCTCCGGGTCGTAAAACGCGGAACAGTTCCTGCAGCGTATGCCTGGGGTCTGGCGACTGTTCGATAGAAGAAGCGGCCATGACCCCATCGAAGCTGTCATCCTCGAATGGGAGCGGTGAACCGGGTGCGGCGTAGTCGAACCGCGCGTTCGCCAGCCCCATCCGGGCAGCGTTCTCGGTACATACATCGACACGCCGGTGCGAGCCGTCTACACCCACCACTTCCGACACAAAGGGGGCGACGATCAAGGAAGGCCAGCCGTCACCCGGGCCAAAATCCAGGAGTCTTTTTCCCTCACCGCCTGTCGAGTAAAGGAAATCGAACAGCGCGCCCCTGTCTTGCCAATGAGATTTATCCCTGAGATCGAACGGCTGATAAATAATGGGCAGTGATCGACCGGACTGGGAATCCATGTCATCATAGATGAACCGATCCGAAGTGCAGACCTCCGGCTTCAGGTTTACCTTGATCCAATCGAAAATATCCATGGCGCTGTCCATTTATCACTGATGACATCTGTAATGTCAGGATGTGAAATTATACACTTTTATCGAGCGGAACTTGAAAGTTTTGAGCACGCCCGACGACTATTTCGCTGTGCTGCTGGTAAGCCTTTTCCTGGCAACGGCGGCTCTGTGGCTGATTAATCCGGCTGCGCAGGTGTACTTCTACGTCATCAGTGCGATCATGCTCGTCTGCTATTTTTGAAACCGTGGGTGAAGATTGGACCCTCAGCATCTACGAGGCTTCCAACTACGGGGTCTTCCTGGGTGACGCCTCGCGAGCCAAAGAGATCGCCAGGCGCATTGTCGATGAGGCCAAATCCCTGGGCGTGAAAGAGATCGTGATTTCCGAGTGTGGGCATGCTTACTACGCCATGCGCTGGACAGCCCCCACCTGGTTTGGAGATGAATTTACCTTCAGCGTACGCAGTATCGTCGAGGTCCTGGCTGGATATATCAAGCAAGGCCGTCTGCAGCTTGATCCGACCGCCAACCCCGAGCCGATCACTTACCATGATTCATGCAACCTGGGGCGAAAGGGCGGCGTACTTGAAGAGCCGAGTTTTATCTTACATGCCGTTACAGCGGACTTTCGTGAGATGACTCCGAACCGGGAGGAGGCTTACTGCTGTGGCGGGGGATCTGGACTTGTGGCTCTGCCGGAGGCCGTGGAAGTTCGCATGCTGGCTGGCAAGCCCAAAGCAGAGCAGATCAAGCGCAGCGGAGCCAGGGTTGTGGCAGCAGCCTGCGAGAACTGCCGGTTACAAATTGGCGACCTGAGCGGCTATTATGGCCTGGGTGTCGGCGTCACCGCACTTGCCGATTTAGTATTAAGGGCAATGCGTCTGCCGGGATCAAAAGAGAGCTTCGAAGATAAGGTAACCTCGGAAACTATTGCGACGGATCGTAAATAGCCTGCCCAAACTGGATTAAAATTCTACGCCAAGAAAGCCTGATGGCTTATCAGGTAAATTGATAAGGGGTTGGGACTGGTAGCACTGATGCCGGTTCCAACCCCTTGTATTATTTTACATCCCGACTAAAACAGTATCGTGAGAGAAGCAAAAAAGATACTGACGAGGATAAAACCTACTGCATAGACAGCAAACCCGATCAGTATCGTGAGCAGGGCCTTGGTGCTGTCCAGCTCAAGCCCCTCGCGCACAGCGAAGAAGACAGCGATTAATGACCAGATGGTTCCAATGACGGGCCCGACGCAGGGGATGATGCCCAGGAACTGTGGGGCGTAGGCATAGCCGATGACCCGCAGCATCTTTTCCAGCGTGGCCTTTCCGCCGAACAGGCTGGTGCCGACGAAATAAGAGACTGCTGACCACAACACCCAGCCAATAAAGGCCCACAGCAGGGTGCCGAGGAAAGCGCCGAAGAAGTGACCCCCGGTGAAGATCGCCCGAAAGCCGCTCCCGAAGCCTGATAGCAAGGCCGCAATAATGACGATGATGGCAGCCTGCATGGTGGCGTTTGGATCACTCTCAATCTCATTGAAAGTTTTGGTGTCGAGTCTAAAAACCCCGATGATCCGGTTTATCATAGCATTCTCCTTTTCTTGATGTTAAATAGTGGATGTACACTCGCTTCTAAGATTATAACCCGTTCTATCAGAGAGAGTTGCTTTGTTAACCCACCCACTCGCTTTTCCAGGTAGCTACCTGGTCGTTTGGAGGATGCGGTCAATGAAGGTTCTGGTTATACTGCATTGGTAAAGGACCAGCCCTTGGTAGAGGTTTGCCCTGCTCAATCATCCTTTGGCTGGCGATCACTTATGTTATGATGGATAAAGGAGTTGTAAATGTCTGACAAACAAGTAAACCCTTTGACCGAACTCTCCGAGGCGATGACTGAGGCCGTGGCCAAGGCCGGCGCAGCCACTGTCCTGGTGGATGCCCGTCGCCGCATGCCCGCCAGTGGGATCGGATACGCGGCTGACCTGATATTAACCGCCGACCATGTGATCGAGCGTGACGAAGATATTAAGATCGTGCTCCCGGACGGCAGCGAGGTACGGGCGCAGGTGGCCGGGCGCGACCCCGGCACTGACCTGGCGTTGCTGCGTTTGGAGAGAGCCGCGTCTGCTGTGGCGCAGCCCGCTGCTCAGGAGGCGCGTGTCGGGCAGCTCGTGCTCGCCCTGGGCCGCCCCACGCCGGAGGGCATCCAGGCCAGCCTGGGCATGGTGAACGCCATCGGTGGACCGGTGCACACCGGTCGAGGCGGTCTGATCGAACGCTACCTGCGCACCGATACCATCCCCTACCCGGGTTTCTCCGGTGGCCCGTTAGTGGACACAGCCGGCTACGTGGTAGGTGTCAACACGTCTGGCCTGGCGCGCGGTGCCTCCCTGACTATCCCGGTCGCCCTGGCCTGGCAGGTCGCCGATACGCTGGCCCAACACGGTCACGTGCGGCGAGGCTACCTGGGCTTACGCAGCCAGCCGGTGGAAATTTCCGAGGCTGGACAGAGGGCACTCGGACGCCAGCAGGCTACCGGTCTTTTGGTGGTCGGTGTTGAGAATAAAAGCCCCGCGGCTGAAAGCGGCTTGATCGTGGGCGATATCCTGGTCGGGGTCGCTGGTCAGCCGGTCGCTGACCATGACGAACTGCTCAGCCGACTTACCGGCGATATCGTCGGGAAGCCGACCCCGGTCCAGGTGTTGCGCGGCGGCCAGCCGCAGACCCTCACCGTGACGGTCGGCGAAAGATAATACTGCCATGCGCGCAGGGTCATGCAAGTATGACCCATTGTTGAGGTAAAACCTATGATCGGTGCGAATGATGTTTTAAAATTTTCATCACTCCTGGCTGAGGAAATGGCTGCACTCGTCCGGCGCGTGCAGTCCAGCCTGGTAGTGGTAAGGGGACGACGCTATGGCGCCGGCGCCGGGATCATCTGGGACTCGGACGGCCTGATCCTGACCAACAATCACGTGGTCGGCCGCCAGACACCTTTCGTTTTGCTCGGTGACGACCGGGAGTTTGAGGCGCGCCTCGTGGCGCGTGACCCGGAGATCGACCTGGCCCTGTTGCAAATCCTGGCTCAGGATCTGCCGGCAGCATCGATTGCAGATTCCAACCACCTTAAAGTTGGTGAGCTGGTCTTTGCACTCGGTCATCCGTGGGGCCAGCGCGGCTACGTCACGCGTGGCGTAGTCAGTGCGCTGAGCCAGGCGCAAACATCTGGAAAGCGTGGCCGTATCCCCATTATCCGCACGGATGCACCCCTGGCACCTGGCAATTCCGGCGGTCCGCTGGTCAATGCCGCTGGCGCGGTGATCGGCATTAATACACTGATTGTCGGCGGTGACCAGGGCGTGGCTATCCCCAGCTACTTAGCCAGCGAGTTTGTGGCCAGTTCTGGCTTTGCGAAGCACTTTGTAAAAGAAAGGGAACCCGCGGAGGCCAGAATTTGATCCGCGTCGCCCTGGTCGTCCCCGCTTTGGCGGTGCGCGTTGGCCTGCGGTCACTGCTCAGCGGCAGTGACGAGCTGACTGTCATCGCTGAGGCGGCCGACCTGAATGAGCTGGAGTCGCTTTCCCCGGAGGCCGACGTCCTTATCATCACGCCGGCCTCCGCCTCGCGCTCCGACCTGGCTAAATTACTGTCACGCTACGATCCGCGACCGGCGGTCCTGTTGCTCAGTGAAGTCCCGGAAGATGCCCAGACCCTGGCTGGGCTGCCCGTGCGTGCCTGGGGCATTTTACCTCTAGACACCTCTGCCGAAGAGTTAACCGCTGCAGTGCGCGCCCTGGGCGAGGGGTTGCTGGTAGGCGCACCATTGTTGATGGAGCACCTGCTTACCCGCCGGCTGGCAGATGAGGGGGGAGATGCCGACTCACCGGTCGAGGCGCTCACGGCGCGTGAAACTGAGGTGCTGCAACTGCTGGCGCAGGGCCTGGCGAACAAGCAGATTGCAACAAAATTGCGCATCAGCGAGCATACCGTCAAATTTCATGTTTCTTCGATCTATACTAAATTGGGGGTCATGAACCGTACAGAAGCTGCTCGAGTTGGCGTACGGCGCGGCTTAATCACCTTATAGTCTTGATCCACTAATCTTCGTTAATTGCGCAGGAATTAGAACAGGTACACTACTGTTTTTTTTAAAATATTCCATGCATAGATCGGCAGACTCAGCCCGGATTGTGCCCTCCAAGTGTATAATACAAGCGCGGAATCGGCTTTTCGCACAGTCATTTGACCGATAAACCGCTCGACGGAGGGAAAACTTGGCCAACGACCGCTTAAAAATTGTCATTCCGATGGC
>CAZPWU010000181.1:0-3418 GCA_964590325.1 uncultured Anaerolineaceae bacterium
GGCTTAATGTATCATATCTTGTAATATATATAAATATAGTATAATATTGTGTAATATATTAAGAAAAAAAAGCGGATTGGGATATTTACGGGAACCTAGCATCCGAAAACGTCCCAATACGACATGATTCTCCCCCTCTTTTTGTTTCACGTGAAACATTCCAACCTATAGATTACGTTAAATTTCCTCCCGCTCAAAGTAAAAGCAGGCTGAAGCCAGGCAGAGGACGATTAATCCGATCGATACAGCTAACGCTGGCCAGGCAGTGAGGCCTCCCTTGAACACCAGCGCCGTCCCCCAGGTCAGCAGTTGCCCGGGAAGATAGTCTGAAACCCTTGGAATGGCGCCCAGGATGAGCAGGATCGCCAGGCCGCCAAATGCTCCCACTGCGGCCATAGATTGAGTGCGTACCAATGTGCTGGCTAGCAGCGCTACTGATAGAAAGACGCTGAAATAGACCAGCAGCAGCAGGTTGAGCAGTGCGAATTGGCCCAAAGGCAGGATCTCAAAGAGGACAGCGGTATATAGGGTGCAGCCGAGTCCCCCTAAAATCAACCCAGCCAGAACAGAGCCCATCCCCACCACCCATTTGGAGAGCACCACAGCACTGCGTTTGACTGGCTTGGTGAGCAGCATCGCCGCGGTGCCGCGCTCTTTTTCCTGTGCCAGGACTCCCATCGTCAACAAGATGACCAGCAGGATGCCGAACTGGCTGACGTTCTTGATGTATTGCGAGACGGCATCCTGAACTGTGGGCTCAGGGATCATGCCTGCAAACCCCGCCGGTAAGTTCGGGATACTGTTCAGCAGTACCGGGGTGTACTTGGCCAGTACTGGCGAAATTAACCCGCTGATAAAAAATACAGCCAGGTAAATGAGCAATTTCGAGGTGCGCCTCAGTTCGAGGAATTCTTTCTTCAATAGTATGTAAAACATGCTTTCTCCTAACCGGTGGTTCCCGCTTGCTCGGTTAACCTCAAGAAAACGTCCTCCAGGGATGGATGGACGATCTCAAAGCGGTGGACGGATAGCTCCTCATCCACTAGGGTCGCCAGTAGCCTCTTTTGGGCTGTTTTGATGTCCTGCACCAACACACGCGCAGTACTGTTAGAGACAGTCACCTTTTTTACAAAAGGCAGCTGGGTTACCCGTTCAACCCATTGGCCAAAGCTGCCCTCCACCTCGATCTCAAACAGGGGCAGCGCGTAGCGGTCAAGTAGCTCAGCGCGCGGGGACTGGATGATCAGGCGACCTTTGGCGATTATCCCGACCATGTCGCACACCCGCTCGACGTCTGCCAGGATATGGGTGGAGAAAAGGATGGTGGCGCTACCGCGCAGACCCTCGATCAGGTCGAGGATTTCTTTGCGGCCAGCCGGGTCAAGGGCGCTGACCGGTTCATCCAGTAGAAGAACCTTGGGGCGGTGAATAAGGGCCTGAGCCAGGCCCAACCGTTGTTTCATACCCCGAGAGTATCCGCCGATGCGGCGGTCAGCAGCTTCCACCAGCCCGACTGTGTCGAGCAGCTCCCTGGCGCGCTGCCCGGCAGCTCGAGCATCGAGACCGTATAAAGGGGCGACGAAGTCGCGCAAATACTCTTGGGCAGTCATCCACGCGTAAAAGGACGGCTCTTCGGGGAGCACGCCGATCAGAGGGCGCACGTCGATTTCCGACCGTCCGATTTCTTCATCCAGGATCCAGGCCCGCCCCTGGTCGGCGCGTGCCAGGCCAGCCAGGATGCGCAGGGTAGTCGTCTTTCCGGCCCCGTTGGGTCCCAGGAAACCATAGACGACCCCTGGCTCGACGTTCAGGCTTAAGCCATCCAATGCACGCACAGTGCCGTAGTGTTTAATAAGATTCTCGATGCGGACCATCTTATGCCTCACCGTGACGACCCCAAGACAGGTAAAACCCGGATACGATGATCCCGGTAGGCAAGGCCAGGGCAGATATGATCAAGCCCAGTATCCAGGCCCAGCGTGGGCCGCGGATCTGGTCGCGCTGCGCCAGGTCAACCAGTGAATAGATCGCCAATCCGAGCTGGATCAACAGCACCGGCGAGATGAGCAAAATCAGGGTTAAGATTTGTTGATTGGTCATAGTACCTCCAATATAGATAGCCCCCAGTGCAGGGGCGTGCCTGCAGAATGAAGGCCTATCCTGCAGGCACGTGCTCTCGGAGATGTTTCACGTGAAACAGGGATTAGCCAGGCATCGACCTGCGACGGCGGGATGTGGAGGTCAGTGGGCGTTTAGCCGTGATGATAATCGCCGGGCCGTCTGTCTTTTTGCACAGGCTGATCACCTCCCAGCCTTCCTCCCCCCACTCATTGAGGAGGGTCTCGACGTCCTCATCTTTTGGCTCTCGTAATAGTGACCCGAGGCTCTTAACACGATACTCCCAAAACGTTGTCTCAGCCACGGTATTACTCCTGAGGATGCGCCGTTTGCTGGTTCTGGGCCAGAGCCACCATGCCGCTTAACCCGCCAAGGTTCATCGTGTCAACGGCGCTGCTAGGCACGATCACCAGGGCGCCTTTTTCTTTCAGTCCTTCGAAGAGCATGTTCATGGCGCGCAGGTGCAGGGCGGTTGGGTTATTGGCGTAGGCCTGGGACGCTTCGACGAAGGAGGCGGCGATCTGTTTTTCGGACTCGCCCAGGATGACGCGCGCCTGCCGTTCACGTTCGGCCTGTGCCTGGCGGCTCATGGTGTCTTCAAGGTCCTGGGGGATGACGACATCGCGGATTTCCACGGATTGCACGGTAACCCCCCAGGGGGTAGTGCGCTCGTCGATGATCTTTTGCAGTTCAGCGTCCATTTTCGAACGCCCGACCAGGATGTCGGCTAATGTCATCTGACCGATGATCTCGCGCAGGGCGGTCTGGGCAGCCCAGGCGATCGCCGCGCGGTAATCCCCGACTTCCAGGGCGGCCTTCTCGCCGTCCCATACCAGCCAGAACAACACGGCATCGACGTCGACCGGGACGGTGTCCTTGGTTAGCGTCTTTTCGGCCGAGAAGGGTGTGACCATCACGCGGTGGTCGATCCAGTTTGCAATCGTGTCCACGATCGGTATGATCCAGAACATCCCTGGGCCAGCCAGTTTGCTAAATTTTCCTAAGTGCAGGATGACCGCTTTTTCCCACTGAGAGGCGATCTTCAGTGCCAGCAGGACATAGGCGCCGACCAGGATTAACACAGTGGTGTAGATGCCGATCACAGTATCGGAGATGCCCCGGGTGCTCATGTAGATGGCTCCAAGCACTGCAGCCAGGTAAAAGATGGCTGCCAGGAAACCGGCGACGCCGTTAAGCCGTACAGTAGGCATGGTGGTAGACGTTGGGGTTGAACGATCTGAAGTGCTTGCTCTCTTGTTCATAGTTGACCTCGCGTAGGGTTATGGGTTGGATTTTCTTA
>CAZPWU010000181.1:3518-5393 GCA_964590325.1 uncultured Anaerolineaceae bacterium
CTTGCTCTCTTGTTCATAGTTGACCTCGCGTAGGGTTATGGGTTGGATTTTCTTAATCGTAGACGACAATGGTCCGGATGTTGCTGAGGGTGGGTTTGGTTTTCGATATATATCTACCGCTGGTATTTAAAAGCAGGCTGCGGAGCTTATTGTATTCGGTTTCTGTAGAGGCCTTGGCCATTGCATCAGAAAAATCCTTGCTACTCAGGAAACTAAAGGTGGTCTGAGCTGCGCCGCTCTACAGTTTGCCTGACCTCATCTCTTGAATATCCGAGCCGTTTGGTCTCCTCAAAGAGTGCATTCACCAATGCTTGCAGCTTCTCCTGACGGATGCGCAGCATCTCACTTTCGCCAGGTGTGCTGGCAACGAATGTCCCTTTACCACGCTCGGTCACAATAATGCCCTCGTTGACCAGGTCCCGATAAGCTAAGGCAACTGTGTTGAAATTAACCAGCAGCTCGACCGACAGTTCGCGTATGGTGGGGAGCTGGTCACCGGTTTTGATCCGACCGGCATGAATCAGGCCCTTGATCTGTTCCTTGATCTGGTCGTAGATCGGGACGCGGCTGGTTTTATCGATCCGGATGTCCATGATTATCAGGTAAAGTGATAGTTTCCTATTGTAATAGTTAATTAGTATTATATATTAATGGGCCTATTTGTCAAGGGGTTACCTGCCTGACGGATTGCCACCTACCATCCAGCGTGGTAGAATTCTTAAAGAATTGTGTGATAGGACTCAGGAGGTATGAGTATGGAAGAAAAAGTTGGTACCTTTGTACTGAAAAAAGGATTGGCCCAGATGCTGAAAGGGGGCGTCATTATGGATGTTGTCACGCTGGACCATTCCCGGATTGCCGAGGACGCCGGCGCGGTGGCCGTGATGGCGCTGGAGAGAGTCCCGGCGGATATCCGTGCCCACGGAGGGGTAGCCCGCATGAGCGATCCCGAGCTGATTCTGCAGATCATGGATGCGGTGACGATCCCGGTCATGGCTAAGTGCCGGATTGGGCATTTTGTCGAGGCGCAGATCCTGGAGGCCATTGGTGTTGACTATATTGACGAGTCCGAGGTGCTCACCCCGGCGGATGAGGAACATCACATCTATAAACATGATTTCAAGGTGCCGTTCGTCTGCGGCTGCCGCAACCTGGGCGAAGCGCTGCGCCGGATCGGTGAGGGCGCGGCGATGATCCGCACCAAGGGTGAGGCGGGCACCGGGGATGTGGTCGAGGCTGTTCGCCATGCCCGGGCTGTTTTGGGCGAAATCCGCCGCCTGCAGAATTTACCCGTAGATGAGCTGATGGCTTATGCCAAAGAGATCGGCGCGCCCTATGAGCTGGTCGTAGAGACCCGCAAGCTGGGACGCCTGCCGGTGGTCAATTTTGCAGCCGGTGGGATTGCCACCCCTGCCGATGCGGCGTTGATGATGCAGTTGGGTGTGGATGGTGTCTTCGTTGGCTCGGGCATCTTTAAGTCCGGTGACCCGGCCAAACGGGCGGCTGCCATCGTTAAAGCTACCACCCATTATAACGATCCTTACATTCTGGCCGAAGTCAGCCGCAACCTGGGCGAGCCGATGGTCGGGCGCCAAATATCGGCAATCCCTGAAGGTGAGTTGATCGCCGGTCGCGGGTGGTAGCTTATAATTGGCATGAAAATTGGAGGAAATATCTTGCTGAGCGAACATATAAGCCAGATGGGAAGCACTGGTGGTATACCCATAAGCGAATCAGAGCCGCCTATCGTAGTTTGATGACGAACTTACCTTGTCTTTTCAGTTGTCAGAGATATCCTGAATTGCATATACCGAATACCAACAATTCACTGGAAGGATACTTTAGTAAGCTTAAAAGGCTCTTGAACAACCATAA
>CAZPWU010000182.1:0-5391 GCA_964590325.1 uncultured Anaerolineaceae bacterium
GTCGCAGTCATTCAGCAGCATTTGTGTCATCCTTGGAGTAGTGATCTGCCTGGGCGGGATTATTATTCGGGTGCTCTCGCGCCTGGCTTTGGGGAAGTACTATACCCCCAGGCTTTCCATTTTAAGCGATCACGAATTGATAACCACCGGCATTTATGGCATAATCAGGCATCCGGGTTATGTGGGTTTTCTAATGTTAGCCGCGGGAATGTGCCTGATCTTCGGCTCCGGATGGGGAATTGCCGTGATGGCGGTCGGCTTCTTTCCGGCGATATTATTTAGGATCAGGCGCGAAGAGGGAATGCTGAATGGATTTTTTGGTGGGGCTTATGAAGCTTATGTAGCCCGGACATATAAACTCATACCCTATCTTTTCTAAAGTTAAGGAGGCGGTATGGATGTATTAGGGATCGATATCGGCGGGTCTGGGATCAAAGGCGCACCGATAAGCATCGACATAGGCTCCTTGTTGGCCCCGCGCTACCGCATCCCGACTCCTGACCCGGCGAGACCGCGTGCTGTAGCCCGTGCGGTAGCTGAGGTCGTGCAGCACTTTGACTGGCATGGACCGGTTGGTTGCGGCTTCCCGGCAGTGATCCGCGGCGGTGTAGCGCTGACGGCTGCCAACATCCCCCAGCGCTGGATCGGTACGAATGTCCAGGTGCTATTTAACGAAATAACCGGCTGCCCGGTGCGCGTGATCAATGACGCTGATGCAGCCGGTCTGGCTGAGATGACCTTTGGAGCGGGCCGAGGGCGACGGGGGGTTGTGCTGCTCATCACCATCGGCACCGGGCTGGGGACAGCCCTCTTCATCGATGGTCACCTGGTACCCAACACCGAGCTGGGTCACATCCAGCTCTGGGGTATGGACGCCGAGCTGCGCGCTTCCGATGCTGCTCGAAAGCGCGAGAAATTAACCTGGAAAAAGTGGTCTGCCAGGTTTGATAAATATTTGGGAGCGCTGGAGAGGTTGCTCTGGCCTGACCTGATTATCCTGGGTGGCGGGGTGATCAAGGGATCCGAGCGCTTTATCCCGCGCCTGACCGTGCAGGCTGAAGTCGTTCCTGCACAACTGCTCAATGAGGCTGGCATTGTCGGAGCGGCATTGGCTGATCAGACCCTGACCAGTGAAAGCGGTTAATAAGACATAAAGAACCCCGGGAGGTTATTTCCGGGGTTCTTTATGTTTAAATTGACCCTATCCCGGCATTTAATCGGCGGTAACTTTGATCGTCTTCGAGCGGTGAGCTTCGGACTTGGGCACACGCAGGATGAGGACACCATCCTTAATGTTGGCTTCAGCCTTGGCGGCGTCCAATGCGGTGGGAAGCGTGATCACACGGCTGAAGCGACCGGCGGGGAGCTCGCGCATCAGATAATCGGTATCTTTCTCTTCGGGGCTCTTAAATTCGCCACGAATAGTGACAGTGTTATTCAAGACCTCCAGGTTCAGATCATCCGCGCTCAATCCTGGGACCAGGGCGGAAATTGTGTAGTCATCGTCGTTAGCGTGCACATCCAGAGCCAGGAGCATATCGTGCTCAGTGGGTTCAGCGATGTTTTCCTCGAACAAGCGGTCCATCGCCCGGCGCAAATTAGCCATTCGTCGATAGGGGGAAATATACATGGTCATCATCTTTTCATCTCCTCTGGATTATGTTACCAGTTTATTAATTTCAATTGATGCCCATAGTGTACACCGGGAATATCAGAGGGGCGCTAATATAGTGTTAGAAATATGCAAAAATAAAATAAGCAGTTTCTATACACATCGAGGTTTTAGACCGACAAAGAATGTCGGACAGTCCTCAGGATAACATATTAAGACGGTTTCCTGGCAAGGATAATGGTGTAGGTTGAATTGGCTGTATAGGGTGTGCCGGCGTAATCCCCGTATAGGACTTCCGGTTCCAACCCGACCGTGCGCATCTCATCCAGGTAAGCCTCGACAGTGACGAGCTCATGGGATGCCTGCGCGGTCACCCGTTCTACCTTGCCATCTGGGAGGAGATGGTCATAATGCCATGTCACGATGAAACTCTGCGCAGTACGCTCCCAGGCGCTGCTGACCTGTACGGGTTCACCGTCCGACGGATGAGGGAATATTTCCTCGACTTCGGGGTCCGCGTGGGCAGGCAGGGCAGCCAGCCGGGTCGGGTTGGGCAGGCTGGCTGCGAATAACCCCCCTGGACGCAGGTGGTGGTGGACAAGCGCCAGGGTTTGGCGACGGTCGGCCTTTGGAAGTGCGCTCAGTGTATTGCAAGGCAGGATGATCAGCGGGAAGTACATAGCCAGGTGAAAGGCCGTCATGCCGGCTTGAACGATATGGGCATTGGGGAGCAGGCTGGGTGGCAGGTTTGCTTGTAATAGGGAGAGCATCCCGGCGTCGTGGTCAATCCCATAAACGAGGTGACCGGCCCGGGCGAGAGGGATCAGCACTCTCCCGGTACCGCAGCCCAGCTCCAGAACAGGGTCGCCCTGCTTTGCAGCCAGGTCCAGCCAAAAGGGCAGATCATCGGGATGGCGGATGTGATGAGCGTGATAGAGGAGAGGAAACAAGGCTATGTCCTTGACGGTTAAGTATACTTCGCATTATACTCACCTCTGTCGGGGTGTAGCGCAGTTCGGTAGCGCACCGCGTTTGGGACGCGGGGGTCGCCGGTTCGAGTCCGGCCGCCCCGACCAGAATACATGCGTGCTGCGTATTTTTCCTTACGCAGCACGCAACACAAAAAGCATTCGCTCAGCGTTCGTCAGACGTGTAGGGTGGGAGTTCCCATGGCACGACCTAGTTTCGATGGTGTCGTTGAGGCAGTTCATTATGCTCCCGACGGTCAGGTCCTCTGGGTGCGGGTGTATGAGCGGCGCGGGGCAACTTTCTCTGACAGGGTTTTGTTGGATCGTAAAACCATCATCGAGCGTTTAAAATCTGGCAAAAAGTACGTCGCCGGGCAACGGGTGCCTTATTTAGCCAGCACTTTCGAGGTCTCCTCTCCTCTGCGGTTGTTCCAGTCGAACGGCAAGGATATCCTGATCGCTGGGGATATCCAGACTGATCAGGATAACCTGGATGGCGTCCCGGTGATTTAGAGGAATCCTGATTGTCCCATCTCAATTTGCTATAATTTACACATAGTTCAGGCCGCCATTGAGCGGTCTGAACTATTAAATTTGGAAGTATAGTAAAATGCCCACGCTTGCTCCAACAGCGCTGTGTGACACAGAGGTATAATCTTATTGTGCCTACTCCGTTTTATCACATAAATATTGCGGAAGACCTGTTGAAACACCCGGGCCTGGCGAGTAACGCGCGCCGCGTCTTAGGACAATATCAGTGTGAATTTATATTTGGGCATACTGCTCCGGATGTACAGGTGATCTCCGGGCAGGAACGCGAGGTCACTCATTTCTTTATCCTGCCAATCCAGAAGGGATCGCCATTACCCTGGGAGCTGATATTAGAAGCAAACCCGTCTCTCAGGTATTTCGGGCAGTTGCCCCCAGCACAGGCATCTTTTCTGGCAGGCTATCTATGCCACCTGCAGGCTGATTGGTTTTGGATACGCGACGTTTTCGCACCAATATTTGGCCCGACGTGTTCCTGGGGAACGTTTCCTGAGCGGCTCTATCTGCACAATGTACTACGGGCTTATCTCGACCAGCAAGTATATAAAACTTCGCCTGATGGGATCAGCACATGCCTGCGGCAGGTTTCACCAGTGCACTGGCTACCCTTCATCGAAGACCATTATCTGGGCGAGTGGCAAGATTTTCTAACCTTACAACTGCAGCCCGGGGCGGTGGCGCAAACTGTCGAAGTCTTCGCAGCCCGGCAGGGCATTGAGCCTGATGAGTTTTATCATCTGATCGACTCTGAAGAGCGCATGGATGAAGAAGTTTTCGTCCATCTACCGCGCCAGAAATTGGACAGATATCGCCAGAGTCTGGTGGTCGAGAACTTAAAACTCCTGCGAAGTTCCTTTGAGCAGAACTACGCTGTCTCTCAACGGACGGCCAGGCCGCTACAAACTGGTAAACAGGTATAGGAAAATCAGGCACATGTTTATACCAGGCTTGCCATGAATTGCTTTAGAATTTGGGGAGGATGCCATGAAAGTTATTGATCACTCACCGGTTCAACCCGAGGCTAAGACCTTCGATAATCTGAAGGTCCATCTTCAAATGATATACAAATTCGGTCTATCATGGGAGGATGATATGAAAGCCCAGGAAGCGATTATCGCTCACCTGCGGCACCTGTTGGATAACCGCTTTACAGTGTTGCGTAATGTTATCCTGCGAGGGTTGGATGTCCCTATCCCGCTCATCCTGGTTGGTCCATCCGGGCTGATCGTCTTTTATGCCAATGGAGCAAGGGGAGTTTTTCGGGCGAAAAATGATACCTGGGCAGAGATGGATCGTAGCAGCCGGAGATATGTACCGACGCGCAAGAACCCAATCTCTACAACCTTGCTCATGACGAAAGTCGTCGATGCCTATTTAACCCACAAACAACAGCCTCATCCGCAGATAATACCTGCGCTGGCTTTCTCTAATCCTGGGACCCACGTGGATGCGATGCGACCTGCCGCGCGTGTGGTGCTGAAAGACGGCCTGGAGCGCTTCATCGGCAGCTATACCCAGGGTGAAACGGTGCTCAATGCTAATGAGGTCCAGAGCATTATCGACACGCTCGTTAAATCTCAGCCAGAGGCGGGTGGCCAAATCCTCACCTCCAGCGAAGGTCTAACACTTGATCGGGACGCTGCTCTAGCGGCGCCAATCCCCCTGGCAGCTCAGACTGTCCCCCAAAAGGGACCTTTTTCCTTCCTCGACCGGCTTCATCTCACCAGGGCTCAATGGCTGGTCTTGGGCGCCATCGCGGTACTGGACGTTCTGGTCTTGATCGCTTTTATTTTTGTCGTCATGTTCATATCGTGAAACGTTTCTTGTGGCAGAACCCTTATCGGTGCCTTTTCTCTCCATCATCATCCCTGCTCACAACGAGGAGAACCGCCTTCCGGGTACCCTGGAGCAGGTCTTTTCATTCCTGAAATCCCAGCCATACTCAGCCGAGGTCCTGGTCGTTGAAAATGGCAGCCAGGACCGGACCTTACAGGTCGCCCAGGCGTTTGCCGAAGAACATCCTCAACTGCGTCTCCTGCTGAATAAAGAGAGCGGCAAAGGTCTGGCAGTAAGACATGGAATGCTGGAAGCCAGGGGGGAATACCGCTTCATGTGCGATGCCGACCTATCGATTCCGATCGCTGAAATTAACCGCTTCCTGCCGCCCAATCTGGAGAGGTTCGATGTGGCGATCGCCTCACGTGAGGCGCCAGGGGCGATACGCTATAACGAGCCCCTCTACCGCCATCTGGGTGGACGGGC
>CAZPWU010000183.1:0-5391 GCA_964590325.1 uncultured Anaerolineaceae bacterium
AGACTGGACCGATTCCAAAACTGATACCCCATGTTAAGCTAAACACGCCCATATAGCGTCCGCGCATCTCAGGAGGTGCCTGATTGGCTGTGAAGGTTGTGCCCGTGGGTACAAGGATCATCTCACCGATGGTCACTATCATCATACTTAATATAAAGGGGAAAAAAGTATGATCCAATGCAATAGTCCCGGCTCCTAGAGCATAAAAGAGAGCACCGAAAACCAGCATTTGTAAATTAGGATATCGCTTAGTAACTTTCGTGATGGCATATTGGAAGATCACGACCATTACTGCGTTGGTTGCCATGATAAATCCGTACTGACTTTCAATAATATGGAATTGCTCTTTCGCATAGACAGGCAATAAAACCATGACGAGAGAGGCAGGTATAACTGCCAGTGCATACAATCCAATGAAAACCAGGAAGAATTTGTCTTTTAACATGTGCTGATAACCCGAGTCGGGGATAGCATCTAGATATATATTTTGACGTTTGGGTAAAGTCTCAGCCACAAAGAAAAGGATCAGCAATACGAAAATAATATCTGCAGCAGAAGCAGAGAATAATGCGATCGTGTATGACGCTGCTGCCATGAAACCACCAACTGCCGGTCCAATCGCAATCCCCAGGTTATTGCTCATTCTTAAAAGAGCGTAAGCTTCTGCGCGACGATCAGGTTCAACTAAGTCAGCTACCATAGCATCGCTGCCCACACGAAAGAGTGGTCCAAAGGCCCCACTGATACTGATTAAGACTGCCCAATATAGGAGTGTACTTCCCCAATTCATGGCTGCAAACGCTATACTGCTGACAAGCAGACTCGCCAACATGACTCCCTTACGACCTAAACGGTCTGCGATTGGCCCGGCAATGAATGTTGTTACCAGTCCAATACCTGAATTAAGCGTCAGCAACAATGTAACCGTGGTCAAAGGTGCACCAAGGCGCTGGCGGATGTAAATGGTTAAAAAAGGCCAGACCATGCTCCCACCAATGGCGCTGATCAACATCCCCCAAAATAGATACCAAAATTGTCGAGGATAACCGGAGCTAACATCGCGATATCGTTTAAATATAATCGTAAAGGGTAAGTAGAAGTTATTTCTCAAGTAGCCAATCTTTATTCTAACCTAACTTTGACTATCGGCCACTCGTTGTCAATGATGCTGTAATAGACTGAGTGACGAATCAGGCCATCGGGTGTGATCATATGGTTGCGGAATATACCTTCTCTAACGGCACCGAGACGTTCGATAGCCCTCTGCGACGGTTCATTACGAAGGTCGGTTTTAAACTGTATACGGATGCATCCCAGAGTCTCAAAGGCATGGCGGAGCAAGAGATATTTACATTCGGTATTGACTTTTGTACCCTGGTACGCAGGGGTATACCATGTCCCGCCGATCTCCAGGCCTCGATCAGCGTGGTTGATATTCATATAGCGAGTAGCACCAATTGCACGTTTAGTCTTTATATGGATCACCGCGAAGGGTAGGTCGGTACCCCGCGCTTGACGTTGCAGGATATCCTGTACCCAGGTACACATTTGCTCTTCTGTCCTGATAGTACCATAAAGCATGTATCGCCAGATACTCTCATCTTGTCCTGCAAATGTTAATTCAGGTACATGAGCTTCTGAAAGCGGCTCGAGGCGCACAATATCACCGGTCAAGATAATCGGTTTTATATCCATGAGGAAAACAGAACACTAATTTATAAAGATGCCAGCAATTGCCAACGGGAAATACCGGATAATCGGAAAATAATCCTGTGCAATTTTACCTCGTCACGACATGAGTCATGAGGATCAGTTCATGTAAATTATTTAGGGGTTAGCGCTGACCAGAGCGTTATTTGATAAGCTGGTCGTTTACCATCCAACATGATATAGGGTGCTGCGCGCTTAGGATTTACCCCCAGCTTACGCAAATCACTCAGATCACGGATCCGGTTTTGGTGGCGGATTTTTAATATCACATCAGCCCCTTTCGGACCAATTCCTGGGATACGTAGAAGCTCCCCCCGTTCAGCGCGGTTTATTTCGACTGGTCTCTCGATGAGATTCGCTTGAGCCCAGGCCTGCTTGGGATCTTCGTTTAATGGCAAGTTTTCTGATGATTCGAAGGGTAGGTCCTCAAGAGTGAAACCATAATCCCGAAGCAGGAATGAAGCCTGGTAAAGACGGAATTCTCGCCGTTTAGGTGTTGGGGGATGATTTTCTAATGGGGTGTCTGGAATGGGGTCAAAGGCGGAAAAATAGGTTCGCTTTAGCCGTAACTGGCGATAAAGGAATTCAGTTGTATGGAGGAGTTCCAGATCGGTTTCATCAGCACCCCCAGCTACAAATTGCGTCACCGAAGAAGGCCAACGATGATTCCAACCCAGGTATGCTGGCTGTGTCTGTCGGATTTCTTCGATCCATTGTAAAGGTTGGAGTAATTCGTCAAAGAATTGTTTTTTTGGAGCGAGTGCATTTAACCGTTTTGGATTGGGCGCTTCGAGATTAACTGAGACGCGGTCGGCTAACTGCATCGCGCGTTCAACCTGAGCACGTTCAGCTCCAGGCATAATTTTCAGATGCAAGTAACCTAGGTAACCCAATTTACTCCTTAAAATTTCCGCCGTATCAATGAGATGATCCTGGGTCGTTATCGCCCCCTTGATAATCCCTGAACTCAGGAAAATGCCCTCTGCAATCCCACCCCGGTGGAGAGCCATAAAGGTATGGGCCATTTCCTCTGGTTTAAAGGTTGCTCGACGGACATCCCGTCCTGATCGGAAAGGGCAATAGAAGCAATTTCGCTCACACACCGAGGTAAGCAGTGTTTTTAGTAAGGATATTTGCTTTCCGCCTGGAAGGACTGCATGACTTATGAAGATGGAGTCTTTCTTATGGGTGATCAAAGGATCATCTATAATCCTCGGACAATCTGTATCCTCAGCTGGCTCGAGGGACATTTGGGAGGTCAAGAGCTTTAAACGATCAAGCGCGTCCATTTGGACCTATTATAGAACAAGTGGTCTATAATGTCAATCTTTTTAATGTGAGGGATCTGGCAATAAGTGGGATGTGCATCAGGTCATTGATTCATTGTTTCACATGGTTGACCTGTGCATATTTAGGATTTGATCTGGAAAATATCTACGAAATCAGCTGGTACTTGGATCTTAGTCTCACCATCCAGATCCCAGGAAACTCCAGTGAAAAGGCCCTGCCAATGACCCCGACCATATAGTTTCGCAGCTTGCTCCCGGTCCGCTCTGCTGACTAGAACCGCGAAGTGGGCTGTATCACCCTTATAGAGGATGTCCAGGTGGACTGTTCCGGGCAGTTCCGGGTACAACCGACCAGTAGGTTCTATTCCTGCTCCGGCTACCGCCATACGCAAGACCGCCTGCAGGCCAGCTGGGTCCCGCTCTGCTGCCTGACCGAAGTTGGTCCCGCAGTAGAACACAACTCCCATTCCAATCGATTTCCGCGCCAGGCATGGAACCGAGCCATCGAAGCTACCGAGTGACTCCAAGCTGTCCCCTGCAAGTTCTGCGTAGCGGTGTGCGCCCCAAATAAGCGTACCGTCAGCCATCCAGATTGGAAAGTATTCACCGCCAGTCGTCCCGAATTCCTTAAGCTCCTTGCGAACGTCTGCGGAAAGCGCGCCGGAATCATAGGCTTGGTCGCTGCTGAGCCGTAAATGGTATGGCGAGGCTGTGTCTGACTCGCGGATACCCCAGGCCTCGGACAGGCCGCATCCGGGTACGGTCCAGCTGTGTCGACCGGTTGTACCATTGTAACCGGCCAGATGCGCCTCGCAGAGCAGCACACCGCCAGCATGCACCCAGCGGTTCAAAACTTCCGCTTCCTCTTGGGTGATATAGTAGCAATTGGGCATTATAAACAGCTTGAGGCCATCAAGATCTCCAGCCGCTAGTATCCTATCGTTAACCAGACGAAGCGGTAGATTTTCCCAATAGAGCGTTTGAATATAGGCCTCAAGGGCAGTGTTAAAGGTACGGACCTGGCCTTGGGTGCAGAAATGGAATATTTCGTTCTTTCGGCTTCTCCAGACACCTATCTCCGCTGGCGCTGGAAAGGCGTTGCGAAGCTCGGTGGTGTGAGGTTGTAATGTGGACCAGAATTGGCGTACGGCTGCGGTGACCGGGCGGGAACTGCCGTCGATCTTGACCAGGCCCCAGGCAGGCGCTTCAAGCCCCAGCACCTCGGAACGGTACTGCCAGAACAGGATTCCCTTGATGCCCATCCCGAGTTGGGGCAGCAGGTCGTGTAAGAGCTGCCGGATTTCGATTACTGGTTGGTGTATATCCGTGCCGCCGTAGTTAATATGACTCTCGACGTTATAGCAGACTTTCCCCCGTGCTGCGGAGATCACATGCAGGCACGCCGAGGGACCACCGGTCATGGTGGCAGCAAAGACCTCGCAATTCTCCGCCATAGCAAAATCATCTGCACAGGTCACAGCACTGAAATAGGAGTTGGGCACCACGTGAAGGTAACGACCATGCTGAGGATCGAGTCGCCGGACGGTGTCCAAACGCCAGGCAGCTTCATCGGCCATTGTGTCCAAATGGAACTCGCGCCAATCAATGAAATCGGTGACAGTGCCGGTATCGCGCGGTAATTCCACCTGGTCCCATGCTTCGTAACAGCGTCCCCAAACCGTATTGAGGTGATCAAGGCTTTCGTACTTGGTTTGTAGCCACCTGTGGAAACCAGCTCCACAATACGGGCAGTAACATACCATATTGGCGATATTCGGGGTGCGCTGCGGGTAGCACAGCTCCGGCTCGTTCCAAACATCCCACATTTGCAGCGCAGGATGATCTCTGAAATGTTCGACAGCCACGGTCAAAAAGCGCTGGCGTTCTACCAGTGCGCCGGGGTGGCGGTAGCAGGGACCTGGATGTCCACCAATCTGGCGATGTGCGGCTGTATACGATTCGACAGTATGTCCGCTGTTGTCAACAGGCTTGGCATCGGGATAAACATCAAACAACCAGATCGGTGAGGCGTCGAGGATGAAGTTGAGTGTGACTCCCAAACCATGTCCTACAGCCAGATCCATTAGCCGGTTCAAATCGTCGAAGAAGAAACGATCAGGTGCCCGGTGCGACCAACGCCACTGCACAAAGAACTTGACCGCGTTAAAGCCCAGGTCCCTTATATTGTGGAAATCAATTTCCCAGCACTCCGGCTCAGGTGTGGGTGCCCGATAATACTGTGTGCCGAAAATGAAAGGAAAACGGTTTATATTTATTGAACTAGAACTACTGTTAGTAGTAGACAATAGTAAATCTCCTGCTTACTTATTAGTTTTAATAATTGTTTATCTCGTCTGGATTCGTTGAAAATCACATGGATATGTGCCAAACC
>CAZPWU010000184.1:0-5380 GCA_964590325.1 uncultured Anaerolineaceae bacterium
GCCTCGCCAGAGGTGGAAAGCTGTTCCATATAAAGTTGATAAAACTAAGCCAAGCAACAACACCGGTGTCATTTTGAATACTCACTTTCTCGCCGGGTCAGCAATTCTAATAGACCAGTCGGATAAAGGGGTGATTGTCCGTTCCGATAATCATTTAATGATTTCCACATAACTTTTATCGGATTTCCATCTTCGGTCCCTGTAATCTGGGATCTATTATACAGGGAACGATCTTTTAATTCACCCCGATATACAAAGACGATCTCATGACCTGCTTCACCATTATATGTGAAGATATTTTCGATGGTGCCCAGGTAAGTTAATTCGCTGACTTCTGCCCCGATCTCTTCTCCGATTTCGCGTCTTGCAGTCTCTCGGCTGTATTCCCCAAATTCTATACTTCCCCCTAATGGACGGTAAAATATCTCCTCCTTAACAGAGTCATAACCTTCAAATACCAGGATTTTTTCCTGATTCTGGAATACACAAATCGCTATAGGTCTGATCTTGCCTGGTTTCATCTCATACCCTGGGTTTATTAGCCAATCAAACTGCTGCCAGTGTACACGAAATATCCAGGCATGTCAATTGAGCCGTAGCAGCTCAATCTAAACTGAAGAGAGACGCTCTACACCGGTGGTTTTAATCTAAGTACTGGTTCTTTGGGAATTTCCGGGTTGGATCCTCGTATATGAGGGTGTGAGTGGGCGTACGCCTGCTCACACCCCATATACGACCTTTCCACGGTAAATCCCAGAGACCCTGAGTACTTATATTGAGCCAATTGAAGGAGAGGTGATAAAATGATCACCAAAGTTATGGAATAATTATAATTATCTCGTTATGACTAATCTTTCTGATAAACTGAAATCCCTGGGTGTAAAAGTTGGGGCCAAAGACCTGCCACCTCCACAGGCGCGCAACACCTATCCAATTGAACAGGTGCTTTCCGGACGCCTGCTGGAATCCTCAGCCGGAGAGGCCTATATTGTCGAGACAGTATACCCACCTGATCACTTACATGGACACACCGGGTTGATTATCAGTGCATCGCTGGCAGCAATTGCGGAATGGGCTGATGAGAGACGTATCCTTAGCTACCCACTGAGCTCGTTTTATTTTCTGGATTGTGAAACAACTGGTTTGGCAGGGGGTACGGGTACTTATGCATTCCTGGTCGGGATTGGGTGCTTTACCGATGATGGATTCCGCCTGACCCAATTCTTCATGCGTGATTTGACCGAGGAGCCAGCCCAATTACTTGCCCTGGAGAAATTCCTGGCGCCATGCAGAGTGCTGGTTACATTCAACGGTAAGGCATTCGATATACCTTTACTAACCACACGCTACATCGTTCAGGGATGGCACTCTCCCCTGGCATCTGTTGCCCAATTGGACTTATTGCACCTGGCGCGTCGTTTATGGCGCGAACGCTTCCCCAGCCGGACATTAGGAACACTGGAGACACATATATTAGGCGCCCGGCGTACCCTTGAAGATATCCCGGGATGGATGATCCCTCAGATGTATTTCGATTATTTACGTAGCGGGGATGCTCGTCCATTGACCAATGTTTTCTATCATAATTCGATGGACGTACTGGCTTTAGCTGCTTTACTCAACCATGCCACACACCTGCTTGAGGATCCGTTACATGGCACAGTCGAACATTATTTAGACCAGTATGCTATCGGAAGATTATTTGAAGACCTGGGTCGTTGGGATGAAGCAGTTGAATTATACAGACGCAGCCTGGATGATGAGGCTAAATATGATCCAGCAGTCCGCGATAACTTTATTGAAGATATTCTCAGGCGATTATCTTTCTTGCATAAACGTCGTGGTGAACTATCAATGGCGGTTGATTTGTGGAAACAGGCTGCCCAACGCCAGCATCTCTATGCTTATGTAGAATTGGCCAAGTATTATGAACACGATCAACGGGATTATAACGAAGCAATCCACTGGACGCAATCAGCTCTTGAGCTGGTCAGCGCGCCTGGGTTGGCCCGGTTTGAGCGTCTGCAATGGCAGCCTGATTTAGACCATCGCCTGGCCCGGTTGTATAAAAAAGCGGGCCAGGCGGATGAATGATCTCAAAATCCACGCATTCGTTTTGGCGTCACTCGTATCGCAATACGATAATCCTGAGCCATGCTCTCTGGGGTCATCTGGATATCGGCAATACCTTCTCTATATTTTTCCACATAAGCAGCATTTTTATGGACAGGGGGCGCATTAGGGTCGATATGGGCTTCGCCGGTAAAAATAACTACATTCCCACCCCATTCATCTGCATCCAGGTTTAAAGACACCTTTGGGTTCTTACTGATATTCCGAATCTTAAGGGACTTAGGCTGGCTGTATATTAAAAAAGCCCCGTTTTCCCATAGAAACCAGACCGGGTTTGGTTGAGGGGTGCCACTAGGGCCAACGGTAGTCAGCCAGATCACGTTAGCTTCACCTAACCGCTTAACCACACGGGTACCGAATTCGGTGGACAGATCTATCATAGTTACCTCCTTGGGTTACGTAATAAATTCAATCTTCGAGGGCTTTGAGTTGAATACGCAATTTATCTATTGTTTCATTCAACGAAGCCAGCTTTTCCCGCTCTTTCTGAACAACAGGAACAGGGGCTTTTTCGCTGAATGAACTCGCCAATAACTTTTCCAGGCGTTGAATTTGTCCTAAAGCCTCGGTAAGGTCTTTCTCCAGTCGTGCGCGTTCTTCAGAGACATCCATCAATCCTGCTAAAGGCAGGTAGATTTCTATTGGTCCAACCACCAGGGCGATATGTCCAGATGGCTTATCAAACCTCGTCTCAAGGATGGTCATGTTCTCCTGGTCAAGTTGGGCTAGAGCAGCCACGGAAGAGGCTTGTTCTCGCAGGATTGGTGCGAAGGTTGTGGACACAAGGATTGCGGGGATGCGGTGTCCCGCTTTTACTTTTTTTTCTGTGCGCAGGTTGCGGATGGTTCGTACGAGGTCCTGTATGAGGGAGAAATCTGCTATGGACTGTTCTTCCCAGGATTCTTCGGGGGTTGGTTCAGGCCAGGGAGCGATGATAAGAGCTTCTGGCCAATCCAAAACCTGAAATGAACCTGAATAAAAGGGAGTTAGATGGGGTGAGGTGGACTTTACGGATTGTTTGAGATGGCCCCACAGTTCTTCGGTGATGAAAGGCGTAAATGGATGCAGCAGCCGCAGGTAGGCATCCAACACCTGTACCAGGATCCGAACAGTATTTAATGCACGGTCTCTGCTTTGAGGCAACTGCAATTTGGCGATCTCAATATACCAATCGGCAAATTCGCTCCAGACAAAATCATATATTTGACGACCTGCTTCTCCATATTGGTAATTTTGGAAAAGGTACTCCACTTGTCGGACTAAAGATTGCAGGCGTGCCCAAATCCATTTATCCGCAAGCGTCCATTGTTGATCTGGTTTTATCTGATTCTCAATTGTCTCAGATCGACTGTTGAATGATGAGAGTGAGTTGATGACAAACCGTCCAGCGTTCCATATTTTGTTGGCAAAATTACGGTTAGCCTCAACTTTTTTTATGCTGAGGTTCATATCATTGCCGGGGGTTGAGCCTACCAGCAGCGAGAAGCGAAGAGCATCGGTGCCCATCTCATCCATGACATCCAGCGGGTCGATCACATTTCCATAGCTCTTACTCATCTTTCGCCCATATTCGTCGCGGATTAACCCATGTAAATATACGGTGTGGAAGGGTATTTTCCCGGTAAATTCTAAACCCATCATTATCATCCGGGCTACCCAGAAAAACAGGATATCGTAACCTGTTTCCATAATAGAGGTCGGATAGAAGTATAAAAAATCAGGGGTCTCGTCAGGCCAACCCAGGGTCGAGAAAGGCCATAGACCGGATGAGAACCAGGTGTCTAACACATCAGGATCCTGGGTTATTTTTGGGCTATTGCAATGAGCACACTGGGTAGGATACTGGCGGCTTACCGTCATCTGACCGCAATCGGCACAGTACCACACCGGTATGCGATGTCCCCACCACAACTGACGGCTGATGCACCAATCCTCGATGTTGTCCAACCAATTGTAATAAACCTTAGTGAACCGTTCTGGGACGATACGGATATGTCCATCACGTATAGCTGCTAAAGCAGCATCAGCCAAGGGTTGGATGCGGACGAACCATTGGATTGAAATCATCGGTTCGACTATTTCACCTCCCCGCTGGGTGCGCGGTACATTGAGGGTATAAGGTTCTTCTTTGGTCGCCAATCCCGCAGCACGCATATCCTCCCACAGCTTCGTCCGGCATTCGAAGCGATCCATCCCTTGATAAGGACCACCGTTCTGGTTAACACGGGCGGCCTCGTCTAGAACCGAGATGATTTCCAGATGGTGTCGTTGACCGATAGCATAGTCATTCGGGTCATGACCTGGAGTGATCTTCAGCGCGCCGGTACCAAACTCACGGTCGACATAGTCATCGGCGATAACCGGAATTTCCCGCCCAAGGATGGGTACGATTACGTTTCGCCCGATGAATTTCTGGTAGCGAGTGTCTTCAGGATGGACGGCTACACCGGTGTCACCCAGGATTGTTTCAGGCCTGGTGGTTGCTACAGGGATATATTCATCGGAATCTGTCAGCATGTACTTAAAATAATATAGCTTCCCCGGTTCCTCGCTATACTCAACCTCCAGGTCTGATACAGCAGTCTTCAAGCCGGGGGACCAGTTGATTAACCGGGGCCCGCGGTAGATCAAGCCTTTCTCATACAGTCGTACAAAAGCCTCCCGAACAGCCCTTGAAAGACCCTCATCCAATGTGAAACGTTCACGGTCCCAGTCACAAGATGCCCCCAATCGGCGGATCTGACGGGTGATGATCCCCCCGTATTTTTCCTTCCAGGCCCATGTCCGGCGTATGAACTCCTCACGTCCAATCTGGTCTCGGGTCAGGCCTTCTTTGGCCAATGCTTTCTCGACCTGTAGATGAGTGGCTATACTGGCATGATCTGACCCTGGCACCCACAAGGTTGGAATCCCTTTCATCCGGTAGTATCGGATCATCAAGTCTTCCATGGATACGAACATAGCATGACCCAGATGGAGCTCTCCGGTGATATTGGGTGGAGGGATCGATATAATGAATGGTTTTCTGGAGGGGTCGAAATTTGAACGGTTTGGATCGTTGGAAGGTTTAAAATAATTGTTTTCCTCCCACCATTTATAAATCCGTTGTTCGGTAGCCTT
Organism: uncultured Anaerolineaceae bacterium; assembly: GCA_964590325.1. GTDB lineage: Bacteria > Chloroflexota > Anaerolineae > Anaerolineales > UBA4823 > CAZPWU01. The sequence goes on from CAZPWU010000184.1 coordinate 5,254, forward strand.
AAAATCGTATGCTTTGGCAAGGTCAATCTTTGACATAGAGAACTCCATTATGGTTCGATTGCTACAGTTATATAATCATCGGAGAATATCGTCTCAAGGTTTAGATTAAGTTGGTTATTAATATCTA
>CAZPWU010000185.1:0-3824 GCA_964590325.1 uncultured Anaerolineaceae bacterium
CTGTCGCCTGGTTGGCTAGTGTCTGGCACAATCTGATCTCCCCCTCACTCCAAACCCGCTCTGAGTGGCTATCCCGGATTTGGGCGAAGCCAAGAAGGTTTCCAGAGACAAGCATGGGTACTTCCAGGCTGCTTTTTATGCCATAAATAACTAATTCCTCCCGGTCCTTGGGATCGATGTTCGCATCGCTGATCCGGATCGTCAAAGGATTCCCCCACCTCAGCGCTTCCAAGGATTGAGGAAAATCGTTCATGTCATATGTCACACCCAGGTCAGAAACGCGTTCCAAATCACAAGCGTCTGGACTATGGTACTCGTATAGCACTGTGGCTTTTTTACTCTCCAGGTCGCACGACAAGAGATAAGTGCTGGTTGCGTTTACTGATTTGGCCAGTTGCTCAGCCGTGTTGGTATAGACAGCGGTTAGATCGAGCGATTTGGTTATTATTGCGCTGCTTTCATAGAGAACAGATAATTCTGCTGCGCGCTGTCTTTCAGCGGTATAGAGGCGCGCATTATTGATTGCGATTGCAGCTTGCTGAGCAAACAAATCGAGCAGGTGCCAGTCTTCAAGTGAAAACCTGCGATTTAGATCAGAATCGAAGATAGCGATAGCACCAACTAATCGCCTACCGCTGCGGAGTGGCACCGCAACCACCGCGTGCCAGTCTCCTTTAGAATATTGGGATGAACGCCCTTCCCATTGTGAGTAGTCTTGAATGACTACCGGTTGGTCAATCTCCAATGCGCGCCCCATGGCCCCTTCACCCAGCGCCATGCGCGTTCCCGTATAATCTCTGCCCATTCCGAGGTTGACAACAATCTGGATTTCCTTCATATTTTCATCGTAAAGGCCGAGGTCGCCGCCAGTAGCATTTAATAAATTCACGGCTCGCTCCAGGATGGCGCGCAGTAAGATGGGTAACTCGAGCTCGTGAGAGATATCGGTCACCGTGGCGCGTAAAGCGTCCAACTCACTGACGCGGAGCTGTTCGGCCTTCAATAGACGCATTTTGGCTACAGCCAAGGCGATCTGTGCCGCAGCTTGTTCGCTTATGGTGACCTCATCCTGGGTAAAACGGTGTGTCTGGCTAAATGCGATCAGCGCTGCCCCCAGTTTCTGCTCCCCGGCGATCAGTGGCAAGGCGATCAGTGAACGGGATGGATATTGAGCCGCGAGGCGTGGGCTAAGGTAAGGGGTGGTAAAAACGTCCTCGACGACCAGAGCATGACCCACGCGCAGGACCGATTCGGTCAGGGTTACCTCACCAGGCTCGATAGTTATAAAAGGGTACTGTTCTCGAAGTTGTCCATAAGCAGCTACCGGGATCGTCAGATTTCGCTCTTCATCCCAGAACGTTATGTAGCTGCCGTCCGCATCTAGAAGTGCGCCCATTCTGTCAGCCAGGTTTTGGAGCATATCCTGCAGATCATCAATTTCAAGGGAAGCGCGGGTGATATCGTTAAGCAGTGCCAACCGCCGGGCACGTAGCTGTGCAGCCTCATACGATTGGGCATTATGCAGGGCGATTGCTGCCTGGTTGGCGAACAAAGTTAGCAAAGTGAGGTCACTCTTTGTAAAGTGCCGGACCTCGATATCATGAAGAACGAGGACCACGCCCAAAACATCACCCTGCCAGATCATCGGGCAACCCAATACGGATCTAAAAGGTTGATCCTTCTCATAAACCTGCGCCCGCCCCGACCAGACGCGGTAATCGTCAATAATCAGGGGCTCTCCGGTCAATGCCACGGTCCCTGCAGTTCCCTCGCCATATTTAAGAACCGTTCCGGTAAAGTCGCGGAGGGTATTGTAGCTTATCACGCAGCTAACCTCCTGCCGCTCGGGATCGCAGAGATACAGTCCACCGCTGGTGCCTCCGAGCAGCACTGCAGCTCGCTCCACGATTGTCTGAAGGAGAGTGGACAGCTCGGGGGAAGCAGTGATCTCAAGAGAGACCGAATGAAGGGCTGCCAGTTCTGTAGCCCTTCGGTGAACCTCTTCATCTGCCCGCCTGCGTTCAGTGACGTTTTCAAGGCTCCCTTCGTAACAGATGATATTTCCCCTGGCATCCCGTACAGTCCGGAATGAGTCTCGTACCCAAATGATCTCCCCGTCGCAGCGGCGCAGTGGCATCTCGTAACCCTTTACAAGGCCATCCTTGGATAATAACTCAGATGACTGGCTGCGGTCAGATTGATTCACATACAGGTCGTGCACATTAACTTCCAGCATAGACGTCCGATCCGGATATCCCAGCATCTCTCCCATGGCAGGATTGGCATCCAGGATGCGTCCCTCGGGTGTGGTGCGGTAGAGGCCGACCGGAACCCGATCGAACAGGTTGCGGATTTGCTCTTCTGACTCGCGAGCCTTGGCAAAGGCTCGTTTGAATTCGCTGATATAAAACCCTTGTAGCAAGGCAGTTCCAGCGTAGGCGCAGCTTATCGTAATCCCAAGCGCCATGAGGTCACTCGCCGGATTAGAATACTTTAGAATACCGATCGTCAGATGCCCTGCCACGCTGAGTACTACGACGAGCCATTGCATTCTTATCCCTTGGAGCATGGCTGCTAACACGATGGCAAGGAGAGAGAAAAGCAGCCCGGTCGACACCAGGCCAGATGAATAGGTCAGGTAAAGTGAAACACAAAAGATGACCGCGGTAGGGATATAGCTGGCCGGAGCGATGCGACCACGATATGCCAACCACCAGGCAATAATGATGGGTATATCCAGAATCAGCATGATGATTACGGGTAAAAATTGAAAAGTTCCGAACCCCCATCCAATCACGATGAATAAAGTAGCGATCGACAGCAATACCCCCATGAAGACCAATAGCACCTTGGTGATATATTCTCGCTGCGCCTGGTCTATATCCTTAGCCCGTGGTGCAGTGAGCACATGCCATAGATCAATGAGTTTCTTCATCATGCTTGCTGAATATTATCGCATAAGTTCTCTTAAGCTGGTTTCGAAATTCATCAGGAAATTGGAGATCGAATGAGCTTCTGGAGGAATTGGACGCCGCCTATGACGCAGCTCGCGCCAAGCTTCTTCTAGCGACTCTAACCTGGGACTCCTAGTCGGGTTTGAACTCAAACATGGATCCCTCCCGATCATTGCGACTTTCCCCGCGCCGTTATCGGCCAGACCGCCTCCAGTTGACCGTTGCGCAGGGCGTAATATTGGTCGTGCAGGTTGACGGTTGTACACACGTGGCTGGGCAACAGCTCCACGGAGTCGCCGATCTGCAAGTGGGTGTGCGGGTCGACTTCCAGGATACCGTGTTCCTCGTTGAGGGCTTTTAGACGCACCCCCGGCGGAGAGACAACCTCGGGCAGTCCGTTCTCTGTCGTCAGGGATTTCATCCCAGCGTCGATCACGGCGCGCCCGGGAACCGGAACGCTGATCACAGTTGCCAGCAGTGTCAATGCGCAGCGGAAGGGCAGCTCCAGCTTGTGATATTTGGCGTCCATAAAAAGGTATGAGCCTGCCTCGACCTCGGTCACGCCGGGGTAAGCACCGGTCAGGTCATAGGTGCCGGTGCCGCCAGCACTGACAATATCAACTGCTATTCCCGCCTGGCGGAGCAGGTCGGCAGTGCGCACCAGCTCGGACATGGCCTGGTGGACATTTTTCCGGCGTAGCTCGGGATCCGTGACGAACATGGTCTGTCCCTCGTAGCCCAACAGGCCGGCGAAATGCAGGCTGGAGGACTGACAGATCAGCTTTGCCAGGGAAAGCACCGCTTCGCCAGGCTGCACCCCGCAGCGGTTCAGACCGACATTCACTTCAACCACCAGGTTAATCACACTGC
>CAZPWU010000185.1:3924-5369 GCA_964590325.1 uncultured Anaerolineaceae bacterium
ACCCCGCAGCGGTTCAGACCGACATTCACTTCAACCACCAGGTTAATCACACTGCCTGCCTGCTGGGCAGCAGCGGAATGCATGTGGACGTTGTCGGGATTGTCCACCGCGACGATGATCTGGCTTTTTAAGGTGATCTCAGCCAGGCGGGTGATCTTAACAGGGTCGATTACCTGGTTGGCGATCAAGATGCTGGGGATACCGACCTGGACCAGGACTTCTGCCTCGCCCAGCTTGGCACAGGTCAGGCCAATGGCGCCCAACTCGACCTGCCTTTGGGCTAGTACGGGACATTTGTGGGTCTTGAAATGTGGGCGCAGCTTCGCTGACCGGTCCTCGAAGAAGCGGGCCATGGTGGCGAGGTTAAAGTCCATGGCGTCCAGGTCTATGACCAGGGCGGGAGTGGGGATGTGTGGGCGTTGAGAAGGGTTTACCATGAGCGATAGCGTTGAGCCTCGAACCGTTCTGGGTGAGCGCGGGCAGGTTCATCATGCACCAGCTCCCCGATGCGGATGATCTGGCAGGCGCTTTCGGGAGAGAGGATATAAACCGAGTAAGGCTTCTTGGAGTACAGCGTGCACAGGTAATAGCCGTACAGGTCGCCCATGAAAGCGGGTACATCGGCAGGGGTGACCAGCGGCATACAGGAGCCAACAAAGGGCAGCTCGTTGCACAAGACGATACCTTTGATGACATCCTCGACTGTGCCCGGACGCCGGGATACCGCCCGGTAATCGATGATATTAGCCTGATTGCCAGGATGGATGCGGAACCCCCCATTCCGGATGGGCATCAGGGGGCGAGGCGGGTCCGCGGATCTTTTAACAGGACTGCCTTCCGTGGTGCTTCGGATGACATGTTCGATTAATTGCGACGGGAAGCGAATGACGCCGGTAATAGCATCGACATCTGCCCCGGCCTCCTGCATCAGTGCTAGCACACGCGGGTGGGGCATCCGGCAGCCGACGGTGGCGAGCACTTCCAGTGTAGCCTGGTGGATGCGCTGGATGTCAGTTTGGTCGAGGATCTGGATTTGTGATTGGATATATTTCATGTTGATCAGGTATCCGGCCACTATTTCAAGTAGAATACGGGTCAGGTAATCGGGTAAACCGGAAAGTCTGGATTCCAGGCAATCATAAATTGATTTTGAGGTGATATCATCCTAATCGGAAGGGGACATGACTTTATCTTTCCGCGAGATCAATCTAAGGGTTTTCCAGGGGAAACCTTATCCCCACATCTTTTTTCAGCCCCGCCTGGAGCCCTGGTACGACTGGCACCGGATCTTTAACAAGCTGCCTGAAGCTTATCGAGAGATGGGTTTGCGGGTATTCTTTGACAGGCTGGGGGCATCCATGCGCTATGTGCACTATTATACCGGCATGCCCGATCCGGTGATCACCCATTATGCTCCGAGGGTCAAGGTGATCGATAGTTACTCG
>CAZPWU010000186.1:0-5349 GCA_964590325.1 uncultured Anaerolineaceae bacterium
ATTCGGGAAGCTTTGTCATCAGCATGATCTTTTTCTGCCTGGCATTGTTCTGGAATGAAGAGGCCACTTTTTTGATAATCATGCTTAATGAAACTGGAGTGCCTTTTAATCGTGCCGTGCCCGTTTGGAAGGTATTTACGTTCGATAAATCTTCTATGATTTGCTTAAGCCGTGAGGCACTCCGCACGATGACTTCCAACTGGTGACGCTGTTGCCTGTCTTTAACAACTTCGCAAAGGTAGGTAGCATGACCTAAAATTAACCCTAAAGGGGTGCGTAATTCATGAGAAGCGATAGCAATGAAATCCGATTTCATGCGTTCCAGCTCTTTTAACTCTTCATATGCAAGCTGTGTTTCCTCAAGTAAAACGGTGCTAAGTGTCGCTACAGCTGCCTGTGAAGCGAGCGTCTCCAAGATGGTGACATCATCTTGGGTATACCTTTTATTTACTTGTTTATTATCGGCTTCAATAACTCCTATAGTTTCCCCTCTAAAAAATAATGGCACAGCTAGAATTGATTGCGTTGGAATACCTAAGGCCCTCTCGATGTCTTTAAACACACGTGGATCATCAAGCGCATCTTCTATCATCAAGGGCTTTGAGTTCAGATAAACCCATCCAGCTACACTTTTTTCTAATGGCACCCGGATGCGCTTAAGCACCTCCTTATGCTGTGGAAGGCAGGCTACAAATTTCAGTAAGTCTGTTTCAGCTTCGTAAAGTAAAATGGAACAAGTCTGACTTTCAGTGAGTTCACATACCGCATTGACTACAGATTGAAGAAGCGCATCGAGATCCTGGGATGTACCCAGGCCGCGGCTGATTTCAATCAGGCGCTCGAGGCGGTGTATGCGGTTGCCAGGATCGGGGTTGGGCATTTGTGACTCCGGGTGGGCACTAAAATTATTATAGCATAGAGGCTATTAAGGGGCATGGTATAATGGGCATATTGTATTGGATGAGACCGTTTTATATGTATTCCCCTATCGAACAAATGGTTAATTTATAAGGAGACTTAGCTATGTCAGGTCATTCGCATTGGGCGACGATCAGGCGTAAGAAAGGAGCAGCCGACGCGAAGAAAGGCCAAATTTTCACGCGTCTGGCCCGAGAAATCGTAATTGCAGCTCGTGAAGGTAGCGGTGACCCCGAATCAAATGTCAGTCTGCAATTAGCCATTGAACGTGCGCGTGCTCAAAACATGCCCAAGGATAATATTGAGAGGGCTATCCGAAGGGGCACTGGCGATGATAAAGAGGGTAGCGCCCTCGAGGAAGTTCATTACGAGGGCTACGCTCCTCATGGAATAGCGGTGATGATTGCTTGTGTAACTGATAATCGTAATCGTAGCGTCGCTGATATTCGCCACATTTTAAATCGCTTTGGTGGCAGTCTGGCTGAAGCTGGCTCAGTTGCCTGGCAGTTTACTCGTAAAGCATATTTTACGTTTCCGTCTGAGGGTCTAGATAACGATGCGATATTCGAGCTAGCAGTAGAAGCCGGAGCCGACGATGTTACTTTCGACAACGACCAAATTGAGATCATCGGATCAGTCGAAACGTTTAAGGCCATAAACGACCGTCTACATGCAGCCAAGATTCAGCCAGATGACGCCGGTATACGCCTTGTACCGAACAATGGAATCGACCTGGATGTCGATGATACCCTTCAGGTGATGAAAGTTATTGAGGCCCTGGAAGAATTAGATGATGTTCAAAATGTCTATTCCAACATGAACATCTCAGATGAGGCACTAGCGCAATTAGAAGAAGCCTGAGCAGAATGCTGGTTATTGGAATTGATCCCGGGACAGCAATAACGGGGTATGGTTTAGTGGAGGATAATGATGATGGCAGTCTGACGGTGCGGGATTTTGGGGTAATCCTGACACCATCTAAATTGAGCATGCCTGAACGCCTCCTTGAATTGTATCGTAAGCTGCATGCAATTTTGCTTCTCCACCGTCCGGATAGTGGTGCGGTGGAGAAGTTATTTTTTCAACGCAATGTACGCACTGCACTTTCTGTCGGGCAGGCGCGCGGTGTTACTCTATTAGCCTTGGCAGAAGTCGGCATAAATATAGTTGAATATACCCCGCTTGAAGTAAAACAAGCTGTAGTTGGATATGGCGGTGCTGACAAGAACCAGGTACAGCAAATGGTGCGTGCATTGCTTGGATTGCACGAAGTTCCTCAACCTGATGATGCGGCTGATGCACTGGCAGTAGCAATCTGCCATTTACACAGCGACCGAATGCGGAATATATATCATTCTGATTAGCGGGAGAGTTATTGGACCCAGAAATCGAGTTGTTATCCTCCCCTGAATGGGTAGATTATGAACTACTGGACAGTGGTAATAGGGCTAAATTAGAACGGTTTGGCTCTTATATTTTCATCCGTCCCGAGCATCAAGCGATGTGGCAGCCCGCTTTACCACCCAAAAAATGGGAATCTGCCCATGCGGTTTTCAGAGCGACCAGTGAGGAAACCGGTGGTAAGTGGCAGATTCGGAAGACTATTGAGTTAGCCTGGCCGATGGAGTACAAGGGCTTAGTATTCAAGGCCCATTTGACAACCTCTCGACATTTGGGTGTCTTCCCAGAGCAGGCCAATCATTGGGACTGGGTAGATAACCTGATCAGGGGTACCAACAACCCAGTTCGTGTGTTAAATTTATTCGGCTATACAGGTCTGGCGACATTAGCAGCTGCCAGAGCAGGGGCGATGGTAACGCATGTCGATGCAGCGAAGAAGCCTGTGAATTGGGCGCGTGAGAACCAATCCCTTTCAGGATTAGGTCAGCATCCGATTCGGTGGATTATCGATGATGCATATAAATTTGCCCAGCGAGAATCTCGGCGTGGTGCTCAATATGATGGTATCATCTTAGACCCACCCAAATTCGGACGTGGACCAAAGGGTGAGGTTTGGGAATTTTTTGAAGCACTACCTCATTTACTGGAAACCTGTCGTTCATTATTCAGCACGCATCCTCTATTTATAGTGGTTACTGCTTATGCAATCAGGGCTTCAGCACTAAGCTTATATCATGCTCTTCAAGAAATACTAACAGGCATGAAAGGCACCCTTGTCGCAGGGGAGTTAGTGATCCAAGAGCGAAGTGCTAAGCGGTTGATATCGACGGCTATCTTTGCACGATGGTCATCTGGACTTGAGGATGGGGATGAAATATGATTGCTAGCCTGAGTGGAAAAATTATACAGATTGAACCGGACAGCATTGTCATTGATGTGGGAGGGGTGGGTCTACAAGTTCACATTCCATCGCCAGTTAAAGACTATATGCATCCTGGTGAGAGTGTATACCTTTACACATACCTGGTTGTACGGCAGGATGCATTAACTTTATATGGTTTTGATACCAAGGAAGGGCGAGAGTACTTCCACCTGTTGTTAAGTGTCAATGGTATTGGACCAAAGTTGGGGTTATCCATACTATCGGTTTTAACTCCTGATGCTATCAGGCGGGCTGTATTTAATGAACAGGCAGATGTATTTAGCCGTGTTCCTGGAATTGGGAAGAAGACCGCCCAGAAAATCTTGCTCTACCTGCACGATCGAATTAAGGCAATTGAAGGTTTAGAGCCGGTAGCTATGATGAGTGACGTGGATATTGAAGTGTTATCAGCTTTGACGGCATTAGGCTATAGCGTGGTTGAGGCACAAGCAGCCCTGCAATCAATACCTCGTGAGGCTCCCCAAGACGTTGAGGAACATTTGAGGTTGGCATTGCAATATTTTGCGAAGTAAGCCTCATGATAATAAAGTTTATAATGAATTAGGATAATTGCGGGTGTTAATCTCCCGCAATATCCTAATTCTACATCTTACTAGGCGCATAATTGAGACAGGAGCTTATCTATGATACAAAATCAAAAAATAGTATTTATCGGGCCTGGGGTTATGGCTGAAGCTATGATCGCAGGATTGATCAGGCAAAAAGTAGCCGTTCCCGATGCATTGATCGCGGCAGGTCCGCGCGTTGAAAGAGGGGATGAGTTGCATACGCAATACGGCATTACCACATTGGTTGATAACGCTGTGGCTGCCCAGCAAGGGGATGTTGTCGTATTATCTGTCAAACCGCAACGCCTGGATAAAGTCTTATCTGGATTATGCGGATTTATCCAACCACATGCGCTGGTCCTCTCCATAGTTGCAGGCGCAACAATTGGCAAGATCAGTTCGCAGCTCAAGCATCACCTGATCGTCCGTTCAATGCCTAACACCCCAGCTCAGATAGGTGAAGGTATAACAGTCTGGACAGCGGCGCAGGAAGTATCTGACGAGCAGCGTGAAATAGCTCGGCAAATATTGGGCGCCTTCGGTGAAGAGGTATATGTTGAGGATGAGAATTACCTCGATATGGCAACAGCCATTTCAGGCACTGGTCCTGCTTACGTCTTCCTTTTTATGGAGGCGATGGTTGATGCAGGTGTACACCTGGGATTTCCTCGCCGGATCGCTGAGCAGCTGGTTGCTTACACGTTACGGGGTTCCGTTGATTATTATTTTAAACGGAGCAGCTCAGTACACCTGGCTCATCTTCGGAACCAGGTGACCTCACCAGGGGGGACCTCAGCTGCAGCACTCTATTACCTGGAAAAGGCTGGTTTTCGTACAGCCATATCAAGAGCCATTTGGGCTGCCTATGAACGCTCTCAAGAGCTGGGAAAAGGGAGACAAAGCCATCCACCCGAGAAAAATGCTGATAACTGGACAAGATAGCTCGTATCAGTTATCATTTATTCGCTTAATGCGCTGCTATAAGAGAGGGTTTTAATGGATACAACATTTCAACTGCTAAAAGAACTTACCGAAGCTTCTGGTGTGTCTGGTTATGAAGCTCCCGTGCGAACTGTGGTCCGCAGATATTTGGAACCTCTAGGAGAACTATCCCAGGATAAAGTAGGTAGTGTTATATGCCAGAAAAAAGGTAACGCTTCATCTCCGCGGGTGATGTTGGCTGGACATATGGATGAGATTGGCTTCATGGTAAAACATATTACCAAGGAAGGCTTTATCAATTTTATCCCACTCGGCGGCTGGTTTGATCAAGTCCTTTTAGGACAGCGGGTTGTTATCCAGACCTCAAGGGGAGACGTTGTCGGTGTCATCGGCGCTAAACCGCCCCATTTGCTTTCTTCTGAAGAGCATGACAAAGTTGTCCTTAAGAAAGATATGTATATTGATATCGGAGCGCTCAGCCAGGAGGAGGTTGAAGTGGCAGGTGTCCGTCCTGGTGATCCGATTGTTCCGCGTGCTGATTTTGTACCCATGACCAGCGGTAAGACCTATTTGTCCAAAGCTTTTGACGATCGTGTC
>CAZPWU010000187.1:0-5349 GCA_964590325.1 uncultured Anaerolineaceae bacterium
TCCATTCTACCTGGCACATCAGGCATCTCAGCAATCCCTTTACGGGCAGCATCTGTGTTAATCCCCATGCAATCAACTGTAGCAGCTATTGCAGCAAGGCAATTTGAGACATTATAGTCCCCGGGTAATTGGGTGACTATGCGAACTCGATAGTTATTACTGCAAGCATCGAACTGTGTATGACCTTGTTGTTGACTAATACCCTCTGGTCTTACATCAGAATCAGTATGAAAACCATAGGTAATCTTGCGTACCGTGGTTACCGATGACAGGTATTCATAAGAAATATCATCCCGGTTGAAGACTGCTGCACGAGGATTCCCCGCTGATTTAACATGGGTCTGTTCGAGGCTGGTAAACAAACGAGCCTTGGCAGCACGGTAAAATTCATATGTACCGTGGTAATCCAGGTGTTCGTGAGTGATATTTGTGACAACCCCCACATCAAACTCGCAAGCATCGACACGATATTGTGCCAGCCCATGGGACGTGGCCTCTAAAACAACATGGCTGATACCCGCGTCTAGCATTTGGGCAAGGTAATACTGGACATCAGGAGCATCGGGCGTTGTAACATGAAAACCAGTATCTAGAATTCGGTCACCAAAGACAGCGTTAACCGTCGATATCATACCGACATGGATACCGGATGCCTTTAGTATCGAGTATATTAAATTAACAGTGGTTGTTTTTCCATCTGTACCGGTGACACCCACCACTGTGAGTTGTCGAGCAGGAAAACCATAATATCCTGCTACCAGATGCGCTAGAGACTGACGACTATCGATTACCCGGATATAGGGCACAGGAAGACCGGTTAATGGCTGGGTTCCCAATACAACGGAAGCGCCCCGCGAGAGTGCATCTGGAATATACTGGTGCCCATCAGTGGTTCCACCTGAAAGTGCAACAAATAAGTTCCCTGGTTTAACCTGACGGGAATCCGAGGCAATCCCAGTTATTTTCAGGTTAGGGATAGGAGTATATATTGTCAAGGGAAATTCTCTGAAAATGTCGATAAGATCAGGCTGTATCATAAATACAATCCTCTGACTTGAATTATTTCTTTATAGCATAAACGCTCAAGGGTGCTTCCCTGAGCGTTTATTATTTCCAACTATCCGGATAAGTTATGGGTTACCACATAAGAAATGACGGTTACGCTTCTATATTATTAACACTCATATTAGACGCTATATCATGACAAGTTTTGGCGCAGAGACTCAAGCTGACCCGCGACTGAAGCATCTAAAACCTTGCCACCCGCTCGAATGACTAAACCACCCAAAATTGTAGGATCCACACGAAATGTCACCGAAGTCTGGTTGCCTAACTGGGTTAAAATGTCTCTTTTTACGATATCCTTCTCTTCTGATGTCAATGGGAGAGCACTAGTTATATCCGCGGACCCACCATTTAAAGTGACATCTTCTAACACAATCAACTTTCCTGACTTGACGCCCGAGAAAAATTCATTGATCAAAGCATGCTGTCTTTTCTCATCCAAAGCTTCACCGATTAATTTCTGAGCGGCTGTAATAGCCAATGCAGCAACCTGACCTCTAAGATCACTTAGAATCCGCTCGCGTTCGTGATCAACTTCAGCCAGAGCAGCTTCGCGCGCCTTTGAAGCTTCTGCATCTGCTGCTGCGCTGACCTCACGACCCACGATTTCAGCGCGTTCGGTCGCCTCATGGATGATCTGGTTCGCTTTGGCTTGTGCATCGGCAATGATTTTTGCAGCATCCTTTTCGGCATTTTCCCGAGCCTCCGCGGCTATACGGGCATCTTCCAAACCCTGAGCAATAGCCTCACGACGTTTATCTAACAACCGTTTAACTGGTTGGTACACCCACGCGCGTAAAACAACAAACAGGATAATAAAGCTGGCTATTTGGACCAGTAAATAACCCAGGTTGAGGCCTAATTTATACAAGGCGTCACTCCTTTCTATGGTTCATGAGGTTACTATTAACCAACGAACAGGATCAGGAGGGCAACGACCAGACAATAGATGGCAACTGCCTCAGCAAATGCAATTCCCAGGATCATATTCGTCAAAATCGTTCCGCCGGCATCGGGGTTACGGGCAATACCTTGAACAGCACCGCTTGCCACGATACCAATTCCTAAACCTGCTCCTATTGTTCCAATCATAGCCAAACCGGCACCAATTAATCTAGCGGCTGCGGGATCCATGAGTTTAAATTCCTCCTTTGTTTATATTACGTCCCTTGATTCATATATTACATGAATATAGTCTTTATCCACATCGTATCAGACTTGCTCTGGCTGGTTATCCCTATGCCCCATGGTAGCCTGGGCCATGAATACCATCGTGAGCATTCCAAATACAATGGCTTGTATCAGACCAACACCAAATTCTAATAGAATGAATATCGATTGTGCAAATATGGGTACCAGGTAGCCAATCACAAAGAGTAATACCGAACCGGCGAAAATATTACCAAACAACCGGAAAGAGAATGAGAGGATTTTAGATATTTCAGAGACAATTTCTAGAAGACCGACTACGAAGTCCATTGCTCCAAAGAAAGGTTTAGAAAAAAGAGTTTTAACATTGATATATTTTGTAAAATAAGATAATCCGCGGGCACGTACTCCGATCACCTGGATCATGGTTACCGATATCAAGGCTAAAGCAACTGTAAAGTTTAAATCAGTAGAAACGACGCGCACAAAGGGAACCAGAATCATATTTTCGCCAGAATCATTTGTACTCGCCGGTGATTTTGTACTCGATTTGACGATTGTGCCGATTCCGGGAGCTATTTGGTGAACAGGATTCCCTTGCTCACCTTGGGGTGCTTTCTCAAATATACCGATACTATCTACACCAGGGATTAATTCCATCCAGTTTGCTATCAGGACCAGAAGGGTAATCGTAGCAAAGAAGGGGAATATCGTACTCGTCCATTTTCCGGCGGTAGATTCAGTCAGGTTATAAATAGCCTCTAAAACGGCTTCGACCGCACCTGATAGACCCTTTGGCACCAAATCGCCGCTGGTTGCTGCACGACGAACCATTAGAGCTATCGCGATCAATATAATATCCACCAAGATAATTGCCAGCATCGTATTGGTAAAGTAAAAAGGACCGATGACTGGTAAAGTAAAGAGAGGTTCCTTGGTTAATGGCTCGGCTGGTAATTGGATATGTGGCAAAACCGGTGGATAAATCCTGGCTAGGAAAAAACCGATGATAACGACTGCTAGGACAATCCAGCGGTTAACACCCCAACGCCACTTACGAGGTTTTTCCACGATCAGCTTCCTCCTGGGTCTGGTCTTGATTATTCTTCGTAGAAGGTTTAATCCTTGAGGTGGCTGCTTTCACCACTAAAAACATGGTTATTAATGTAACTGGAATACTACCGACCGTGAGCAAGATTGTAAAAGTCGGTCGACTATCCAATTGTTTATCCAACCATAAGCCTATGATCAGCGCGGCAATCACGATTATTAAGGTCAGACATCCCACCAGCCCGGCAACAGCCGCTAATATAAGATTGAAAGTATATTGACTATTTCGCTTATGTAAGGGTGGTTCACAGGTCTGGCTCATGGCGAGCAGATTTTAACATATTCAATGAATGGCAGTCAATAATACCACTAAGGTTCAAAAAATAGCTGCCGCAGCAGTCGCTGACCAGCTATACCAGGGTACAAACAGGGATCCCACGAGGATAATTCCGATCGTAAGCACGATGAGTGCAACTGCATAAGGTCGGGTTACTGGGAGTGGTTTCTTTTCATCCTCTGAGCGGTAAAGATATATATATTTCAGCACAGTCAAATAGTAGTAGAGGCCTATTATCGAATTAAGTACGCCAACTATTGCCAACCATACCATATTCGCCTGCACAGCTGCAGCGAAGACGAGTAATTTGGCGATAAATCCTCCTAAGGGTGGCATCCCAGCTAGTGATAAAAAAGACACTAACATTGCTAATGCCAGTCCCGGTGACCGGCGGCTTAGCCCTTTATAAGCGTCAAGGTCATCTGAGCCAACTACCCGCCAAAATGTCACCACAATTCCGAAGGCTGCAAGGTTAGTGAGAAGATATGCCACTAAATAATATATAACCCCAGTAATCCCTAACTTTGAGACTGCCACGACACCAATCAGCATATAGCCGGCATGAGCTATGGAGGAGTATGCCAAAAGCCGTTTAATATTACGTTGCGCCAGGGCCAGAGTATTACCGAGCAACATGGTGACCACGGATAATGTTGCTACAACCGCTGTCCAATAAGGCATTGTTGTAGGGAAGACCGCTAATAAGAAACGCATCAGCACCGCGAAACCAGCAGCTTTGGAAGCTGTCGATAAAAATCCTGCCACGGGTGTCGGTGCGCCTTCATAGACATCAGGTGCCCAAAAATGGAACGGAACAGCCGATATCTTAAATCCAAACCCCACCAGGACCAGGAGAAAGCTTCCCACCAATGCAGCGATCGGTACCTCACTTTGTTTGATACTAAGGGCCAGGTCATAAATGTTTGTGGTACCAGCAAAGCCATAGAGCAGACTAAAGCCATATAACATAACCGTGGAGGTCATGGCTCCGAATAAGAGATACTTCATACCGGATTCGGTTGATTTATCATCTTGCGTCATGAAACCAGCTAAGACATATTGCGGAATTGAGGTTGTTTCGATCGCCAGGTAAAGCATCACCAGATCACCGGCTGAAGCCATTAGGGTCATACCCAGAGTGGAGGCTAAGAGGAGTAAATAAAACTCTCCTCTCTTGCCAAGGTTTTCCACATCCATCGCAAACAGGCAAGTGACCGCTGCACCGAATAGGAACAATATACTGAAGGTAAAACTTAACCAATCCTGACGTATCATCCCCCCTAAGATGAGGCGCGGTTCTACCTCTGGACGGGCGAATAATAAACTGATGACTATAATCAACCCCAGACCTGCGGAGGTTAAATAACCAAGATTTCGCCGGCGGTCAGCGGACCATAGTATATCGAGGACCAGTATCACACCTGCCAGGATGAGAATAAGGATTTCCGGCAAGATTGCTAAAACCATCGCAGCTTCATATTTTACGACCACTCACGCACCTCCCAGAAGGCGTAATACATTATCCACTCCGGACTGGACTAACGGTACCATCACTGCAGGATAAACACCGACCCCGATCAGAATGACGCAGATGACCGCCAGAGCTAGCTTATCAAAAACGGTTACGTCACCGATATGCTGTTCAAATTCAACCTTCATTGGTCCAAAGAATACCCGCCCAATGACTCGCAGGATGTAAGCCGCAGTTATCACAATCTACACAACCGCGATCAACGCTATTAGGGGTT
>CAZPWU010000188.1:0-5334 GCA_964590325.1 uncultured Anaerolineaceae bacterium
GGCCTTCAATGCTGTGCTTGAATTGGTAAAGTGCAAGTTTTTGCAGTGGAGTCATAAATTATAGACATAAAATACAGCCTTTCTGTCAGAATCAGGTGCCATGTACCAAGTGTCAGGTTAATTATACGTTGAAAATCCACATAATGGCTTGATTTTAGAACTAATGTTCTGGTATAATTAGTATCATGCTGGACAGCAGTTTTATCTCCGTTAAGCTCATGTCACTCTGGCAGCGGCTGCGGTACCTCATTGGCCTCCAACGCTCCGACGAGGTCCTGCACTTTGACCAGACCCTGATCAACGCGCTGCAAGACCTGGCTGAGCTCGAGCACCGCCCCAAAGATGCGGTAGCAGCCGATCTGCTCTTTTTCGGCATTGCTCAACGCAAAGCGGCCGAATCCAAGCTGGGCTGCTGGCAGACGCTCTCGCCGCGCGAGCAGCAGGTGACCGCCCTGATCTGCCTGAACTACACCAACGCCCAGATCGCCGCCCGCCTCTCCATCTCCCCAGCGACTGCCTCAACCCACGTGCGCAATATCCTGCTAAAATTCGACCTGCACAGCAAGACCGAGCTGCGCCAGCTTCTCGCCGATTGGGACTTCAGCGCCTGGCAGTGAGGCTAAGAGGTGGCATAATACCCATGGGATTGCATAGTAAAATACGTTCGTAATCCTATGCTCGAGTTACGGGATTTTCTACACCTGCCTCAACTTGACCCGCTTATCGAGCAGCCAGCCTCTGACGGTCCAGGGCTGACGGTTGTCGCTGGCCTCGATCCGCGCCGCTACCTTCAGAGAGCTGACTGCTTATAAGGGCAGCGCTGAGCAGTTCGATGATATGACGATGCTAGTCCTGGAAGTCAAATAAATCCCAAAGGCTGGGGGATGGGGATTGCACACCCCCCATATCTGTATCATCTGATCGACTAGGTTACAAATCATCTCCCAATTCATCTCAGGAGAGGATGGTATCTGCTCCCAGATTCGGCTATGCTGGGAGCATGGATGCATCCATTCAACTGCACCCGGGGCAGTTGTACTTGATCCTGGCGCCGCGCTCTGCCGGTCGCAAGCTGGCGAATGCGTTCATTGCCCGCCTGGCCTTGGCCGGCGAAGTGCGCGTGCTGGACGGCGGCAACCTGTTCGACTTCCACACCATTGCCCGCTCCGTGCGCCGGGAGACTTATGAGCTCGAGGCCGCCCTGGAACGCATCTGCGTGGCACGCGCCTTCACCTGCTACCAGATGGTCGCCCTGCTGGTGCAGACCCCTACCAGCCAGGCCCCTACCCTGGTGCTGGACCTGCTGTCGACGTTCTACGACGAGAACGTCCCGCTCCTTGAGCGGCTGCGGCTGCTCGAACAAAGCCTGGCCCAACTGCGCCGGCTAAGCCAGCCGGCTCCCGTGGTCGTCAGCGCCGCGGGCTCACCGGCCGACCCCTCCGGCGAACTGCTGGCCCGCCTGGAAGCCGAGGCCGACCACGTCTTACGCCTCGAGCCGCCCGTCCAGGTGGTGCAAGAGCGGCTGTTCTAAAGGAGTTCTTTTATGGGACGCACACTGCCTTCCACCACCCAGGCTTTCCTGCAGGAGCAGGAGGCTTTCGCCCGCTTCCGACGCGCCCTCCGGCGCAGCGACCAGCTGGCACTGGACGACCTGTTCTCCGCTGCCCGCCAGCACTTGCCGGCTGCGGCATACGCCTCGCACGCCCTGCCCTTCGAGACCTTCCTGCTGGCGATGCTGCTGGAAGAGCACAAGGAAGTCATGCGCCTGCGCAGTTTGGTCGAGAACTTGCCCAATGGCTGAGATCACTGGCTGGCTGCTGGATTTATACGCCGACCCTAAAGGCGGCCTGGCCCTATGGCTGCTGGGGGAGGACGGGGCACGTTATCGACTGAAACAGCCCTTCCCGATCACCTTTTACGCCGCCGGGCCTAACCCGCGCCTACGTGCCCTGTGGCAATACCTTCAGGCCCAGCCTATCCCCGTGGAACTGTCGCGCACCGAGCGCCGGGATCTATTCCAACCCGAGCCGCTTACCGTCATCGCCATCCAGACCCCACAACCCGCCGACCAGCCTGGGCTGTTCGCCCGTGTCTCCAGGGAGTTCCCCGACCTGGTTTATTACGATGCTGACCTCGGCCTGTCACTGCGCCATGCGGCGATCTACGGCACGTTCTCATTGGCGCGGCTGCAGGTGACCATCGACGCTCAGGAGGTGGTCCAGACTATCCGCCCGCTGGACTCACCCTGGGACCTGGACCCCGAGCCAGCCCCATTGCGCATCCTGCAGATCGAGCCGGACTGCAACCCCCGGCACGCCCATCCGAAGTGCCTGAACATCCAGTATAAGCAGGGCAGCCACCCTCCGGGCAGCTACCGCCTGTCGCTGGAGGGCCTGCCGTCTATCGAAGCGGGCCGCCCCCTGCTGGTCAACCTGGCCGCGATCCTGCACCGCCACGACCCTGACCTGCTGCTGACGGCCTGGGGGGATACCTGGCTACTGCCCTACCTGCTGGAGCTCTCCCAGAAGCTGGAACTTCCCCTGCCGCTGAACCGCGACCCCGATTTCGATGCCGTGCTGAAGCCGGAGCGGTCCTATTTCTCTTATGGGCAGGTGATCCACCGCGGCCAGCAGGTGCACCTCTTTGGTCGCTGGCATATTGACGTCTACAATGCCATGATGTTCCACGATTACGGGCTGGATGGGATCCTGGAGTCGGCACGCGTCACCACGCTGCCCGTACAAGCCGCTGCCAGGCTCTCCCCGGGCACCGGCATCTCATCCATGCAGATCCTGACCGCCCTGCGGCAGGGCGTGCTCGTCCCCTGGCATAAGCAGCAGCCCGAAAGCCCCAAGACGGCGCTGGACCTGCTACACGCCGACCAGGGTGGCCTGGTCTACCAGCCCCTGGTTGGGCTGCACCAAAATGTGGCTGAGGTTGACTTTATCTCCATGTACCCCGGCATCATGGCGCGCTTCAACGTCTCACCCGAGACGGTCGGGCAGGAACACGCCGAACGCGTGCCCGAGCTGAACCTGACCGTTGACCGGGAGACTCCCGGGCTGGTGCCGCTGACTCTGACCCCTCTCCTGGATAAGCGCATCGCTTTGAAGAGTAAAATCGTCACACTGCCGAACTGGGACCCACGTCGCCAGGTGTATAAAGCGCGCGCCTCGGCCCAGAAATGGCTGCTGGTCACCTGCTTTGGCTACCTGGGATATAAAAATGCCCGCTTTGGGCGGATCGAAGCCCACCAGGCGGTCACCGCCTACAGTCGCGAATGCCTGCTGCGCGCTAAAGAGGCCGCTGAAGACGCCGGCTTTACGGTGCTGCACATGTACGTCGATGGGCTGTGGGTGCATAAGCCGGGCTGTTCCGCCGTGAACGACTTCCAGCCCTTGCTGGACGAGATCGCCGTCCGCACGCACCTGCCGATCGCACTGGAGGGTGTCTACCGCTGGGTGGCCTTTTTGCCCTCCCGGATGAACGAACACGTGCCGGTGGCCAACCGTTATTTCGGCGTCTTTCAGGACGGGACATTGAAGGTACGCGGCATCGAAGCCCGCCGCCGGGATACGCCGCCCTTCATCGCCCAGACACAGATGGCAATTTTAGAGTTCCTGGCTCAGGCCCCGGATGCCAGCCAGCTCACCCGCTACCTGCCGGATGTCGTAGCTTTTCTCCGTCGACAGATGAAGACCCTGCGCGCCGGGAAGGTCCCTCTGGCACAGCTGTTGGTGACCCTGAAGCTGAGCCGCGAGCTGGATGAGTACCGCACACCCTCACCTGCTGCACAGGCAGCCGCGCAGCTTGAAAAGATTAGCAAGACCGTCCGCCCGGGCCAACATGTGCGGCTGATCTACACGCGCGGGTCGCAAAGAGCCTATGCCTGGGACCTGCCGGATCCGCTCGATCCGAGCCGTGTGGACCTGGCGCGCTACGCCGAGCTGTTTGTGAGAGCCGCCAGTACGGTGTTGCTGCCGCTGGGTGTGAGCGAGGCTACGCTGCGCGATTGGTTGTTCAGCAACGCCGGCTACGGCAGCCGTCCAGGGAAGCTGCCCTCAGCGACCGTCGCGGCTTCCGGTTGGCTCTTGCCGGCTGCCACTCAGCTTAGTCGTTGGGCCCAGCCCGCACCCTTTAGACAAGCCGCTCACGCACCATGAGGGCTTCCTGGGCGGCGCGTTTTGCGTGTCAAACTGCCGCCACACATAGCTTCATGATGGGGGATAAACCCCTTCCCGCCGCCAGATATCCAGGATGAGCTCATAACGTTGCAGTCGCATGCCCGTATAGATGCAGTTGCTGGTTGAGAAGATATAACCTCCCCCAGGCATCCCGTTCTGGAGCGCATATCTGGCCGAGGCGACCACTTCTTCAGTCGTGCCTGTATCGAGCAGGCCACAGTTGACGTTGCCAATCAAGCAGACCTGTTTCCCATAACAGCGCTTGATCTCGGCGATATCCACCCCTCCCTGCGGGTCGAGGGAATGCAACGCATGCGGGTTAGCCTGCACCAGCTGATCGACGATCGGCATGATATTACCGTCGGTATGTTTTATGACATAGAAACCCATCTCCCGGTATCCCTGGATGAGCCGTGCCAGGTATGGAGTGATAAATTCGCTGAACATGCCCGGGCTTAAAAACGGACCGGTATTAAAGCAGTAATCCGAACACAGAGCAAAGCCATCTAGCCCACCGTGGCGCTGCAACTGTTCAGCACCTTGCAAGGCCTCATCGACCATGGCCTGCGCTTCGGCCTTGACCCCATCAGGTTCGTCGCTTATGCGCCAGCAGAATTCCTGCATGTGCTCGCCGTCCGGCATGGCAAATGTTGCATCGCCATGCCGCATGATGAAATAACGGTCCCCGCTCTTCTCGCGGATCAGGTCGACCAGACGTATGGTTTCCTCGAGGGAATCAGGGTTGGGATGGATAAAAATAGCGCCGTGCTCAAACCGTTCAGCCGTGGCAATATAGACATCGGCCATGTCGGCGCGGTGGAGCTGGCGCTCTTTTTCCTCCATCTGGAACCATTGGGCATAGTTGCGGTGGCTGGGATGTACTTTGCCAAGGGCCTCCATCGTCAGGTAAAAGACGAGTTCAAAATGCGGCACACGTCTGTTTCCAGGTATGCGCCGTTCTAAGGCATCGATAAAATTTTGGCGTGGTGTCATATTATGGTTTGCCCTTCTTAAGGCCTTTCATTGGTAGCTCAATAGGCCCTTTTGAGATCAGCGGCAGGATCAAAGGGGAGCCGTAAATAAGAGAGAGTCATCATGTTTTAAAAAGAACCTCATGTGCCAGGATTAAAAACACGCTCGATGTCCAGGT
>CAZPWU010000189.1:0-5331 GCA_964590325.1 uncultured Anaerolineaceae bacterium
CGCGTCACGTTGAAAATAGAGCTGACCAGCGGAGTGCCACGATCATTGCGAACCACATTGGGCAGATGGCGCACTCCATATTCAGCAGCCACTTCCGCCATCCCGGCTTCATCCCCGATCAGGAATACTTCTACATCGGGACCCAGGTGCAACCAGGATTGGAGGGCATTGCGCTGGATCGTAGCAATGTGAGGATTGGTAAAAGGTTTTGGAGCTGTGGCAATCGTTATAAATGTCATAGGGACAGATGATTGGATCAGAGTATTAACCGGTAGGTAACCAGGCCAATCTAGGGAACAAGCGCTCCAGGATGCGACGTCGGAACAGGCCCAACCGACGCTTGAGCCTCACTGCACCTTCCGGTCGGGCAGACTCTTGCTCCGGTGGGCCCGATGTTGGTTGGGCCAATACCAACATATAAAGTGGGATTACCCGTGAGCGGGGAGCACCATGTTCAAAAAACGCCACGATCTTAAACCCGGCCAACCTCAACATTTCGGCTAAGGTGTGGCGGCTGAATGAACTCAAATGGGCAATTTCAAAGCAGTCATGGGCATACAAATTCGGCACCTCGATCAGCAGCCAACCGGATGCCTGCAAGTATACCTCCCGCAACCGGGTCAGGTATTCCAAAGGTCCAGGTAAATGTTCCAGGACATGGACCATACTGATCAAGTCAAAACGTGGCTGACCAGACTGGTCCAACTCCTCCAACGAAACAAAAACCTCCAGCCCGCTCTTTTGGGCAAAAGAACGATAAGCAGCGCCCGGCTCAATCCCGAACACCTGGCATCCGTATTCATCCCGGAAACGCTGCAAAAGCATGCCGGATGAACAGCCGATATCCAGGTAATACGCCGGGCGGGTTATTTTATGCTTTACGCGCATCAACAAGGTATCGGCACGCTCGGCCTGGACCGACAGGTCTTTAGGCGCGGGCTCTTCACTCCCCTGGTAGCTGCGCCGGTATTCTGATCGATAATAATCCTGTAATTCCTGCTCTGACATTCGGGGAGATAGGAACACAAACCCGCATACGTCACAAATCCGGTTGATCACCAGATGACCCATGAACGTACGTTTGTCGAAAAGACTGTATTTATTGCTTCCACATAATGGGCAGCTTTTGACGTCTTCACTCATGGTGTAGGTTTCTCGCTCGCACGAAAATCCTTGTGGTGCACCTCGGCATTGATGCGTGCCAGCTCGGGTTCACGTTGAAAGAGGTCCAGCACCTCCAGCCAGGTAAAATCGTCGCGTCCGGGGAAACGAGCATATATCTGGCGCAGCAGCTCCAGGTCTTCAGGCGTGTCTACCGTCCAGCGCATATAGCCGTAGTCAGGGTCGTGGTTCATCACCAGGACATAGAAACCGCGTGGGGAGATATAGATATCTCTTAGTTTCCCTTTAGAGGGCGAATATCGTGCCCCCGGTTCATGTATCCCCTCATAGAGATAGGGCATAACATGCTCGCGCTGGTGGGGCTGGTCAGCCTCCACCCAGGCACGCTCGAGGGCGGCAAAGGTGCACACCTCGGTATCCAGGCCGATCGGGTAAGTACGGTGCCAGGGTGGGGGCAGGCGGATCGTAGCAAAATCAAAGGGAGCAGGAGATAAAGACGATGGGACAAGGTCCAGAGGTAAGGGGGCGAGGAAAGCGTCGACTAATTCATCAATCACGCCTGGATCGATCACCGGGCAATCGCCCGTAAGGCGCACGATGACCTCCGCCCCAAACATCCGCGCGGCCTGGTAATAGCGATCGAGGACGTCGTACAGGTTGCCGCGATAGCATGGATAGCCTCGCTCAACGCATAAATCCGCGATGGTATCGTCGGATGGGTCTGTCGTGGTGGCGAGGATCACGCCATTTATGGTTTTTGCCCGGCGTGCCCGTTCGACAACGCGCACCAGCATAGGCTCACCACCGATGTCGAGCAGCACCTTGCCCGGTAAGCGGGAAGAGGTCATGCGGGCCTGAATGATGGCAAGAGTTTGAGGCTGCATGTTATGAGTTAGATGCGATCTTATACGCTTTGAGCAGCTCGAGATAGTTCTTATCCCAATCGGCGCGCTGTTCAGCTAAGGCGCGGGCCGCGCGGCCCATTTCGGGCAGGCGAGATCGCTCTTCCACGGCGTGCACGACAGCCTGTTCCAGGGCATTGACATCGCCATCGCGAAACCACCAACCCTGAACGCCGGGCGTGACCCACTCCCGGTTGCCTGGGATATCTGAGACCAGGATCGGGCAACCACAGGCCATCGCCTCGAGCAAGGAGATCGAGCTGCCGTCGCTGTGTGAAGCACTGATGTACAGGTCAGCGGAGCGGTAGTAACGCGGCAGGTCAGTATAGCCCACATGGCCTGGAAAGGACACTCGGTTCTCCAGTTCAGCATCCTTAAAGATACGGCGTATCAAAGGAGCCTGGGAACCATTGCCCAGCATCAGCAGGCGCAGCTCAGGGCGCTGACGTGCCGCTTGGACATATGCCCGGGCTATTAACTCAACCCCATAGATCGGCTCCCAGCCGCGGGTGGATAGCAGTGTAAACGGCTGCCTCGCCTCTTCATCTTGAGCTGCCCATTGATCACTGATCACTGGTGACTGGTCCCTTTTATATACAAAGTGTTGTAGATCTACCCCCCATGGGAATGTCACAATGCGCTCAGCAGGCATGCCGAAGCCCTCTGCACGCTGGCGGATGGTGTTGCAGTCTCCGATCATTGCCGCGCTATGCCTGAGTGTATAACGTGTCGCCCAACGCAAGAAGGCATTCCGGTCCGCGTCCAACAGCAAGTCGTAGCCCCAGGACATGCTGACCAGAGGCCGGAAACCCGTCAGAGCAACTAAAAAAGCGGCTGTCTGCAGAGGGCCAGCCTGGATCAGATCCGGCTTGAGAATGCGGATCACCCTTTTTAAGTCCCCTAACAGCCGGGGGCTATCGCACCAGCTGAACTGACCGCGCCCACCCGCCCAATGGACCTGTTCAATCTCGGGTGACAGTGAGCGGTCCTCCAGTGGGTATCCACGGCTCTCCAGGCGCAAATAATGAACCTCATACCCGGTTTTCGCCAGCGCGGTGAGAAATCGGTAGTCGTGGGAGGTGTAATCACGCGTAAAGTAAAGAATGCGCACACTTGACACTTAAATACCCAAATCTGTCCAACGCAACTCTTTTCCATCCGGAATGTCGGCCAGGGCCCGTGTACCGATGACCGCCTCGACCTCATAAGGCATAATGGCGCCTGGGGTGGCAGGGCGCAGCACGTCAATCATCTCACGGGTAAAGACCTCGCCAGCTTTGATATCACGAGCAGCACGCAAGCAGCGGCGCTGCACAATCACAGTTTGTTGCTCGTTGCCGGTGACAAACTTATCGGCGGAACCCAGGGCGCGCTCCAGCTCCCGGGTACGGTCCACCATATCGCGCCAAGTGGCAGGTGTCATGGAGAAGGGATGGTCCGGACCAACGCGGTGGTTATCATCGGTGAGGTGCTTTTCGATGACACACGCACCCAGCACAACCGCTCCGAGCACGGTGGCGTGACCGGAGGTGTGGTCTGACAAGCCCAGGATGGCACTCGGAAACATGAGACGATAAGTTTCGAGCACGCGCAGGTTGATATAGTCGAAGTTTTCCAGGCTGGCGGTGTAGTTGGTGTTGCACTGCATCAGTACCAACTGTGGGTTGATAGCTAAAATCGTATGCACTGCCCGTTGCACCTCCCCGATATCGGAGGCCCCGGTGGAGAGAATCACCGGTTTGCCTTTACGGGCTATACGATCGAGGACTTCCAGCCAGGTGATATCGCCGGATCCAATTTTATAAACAGGGGCATAGGAATCAAGCATGTCAATAGCATCGAAATCGTAAGGTGATGAGAAATAGTCGATGCCCACCTTATCACATTCTTCTTTGAGGATAGGCGTCCATTCGAAAGGGATGGAGGCATCCTGGTAAACCTCAAAGACGGATTTTTTACAAGAGGCCTGGTGTGAAACCTGCCCTCGCATGGACTTGAAACCGTAATCCGATACGATCTTAGGGGCGCGGAAGTTCTGAAATTTAGCGGCGTTCGCCCCGGCTTCTTTCGCCAGGCGGATGAGCAATTTCGCGCGCTCCAGGTCACCGTCGTGGTTGGCTGAAATGTCGGCGATAAAGTAAGAAGGATGATGATCACCAATAAGGTGAGAGCCAATTTTAATCTCCATGCAGACCTCCGATCAGGGACCCTTGACCTGAAAAATGGGTCGCAACCCAGAAAACAGGTTTCAGCTCAAAGAACAGACTTTGAGATGATAATCGAACGAGACCTATTAGGACAAGCACCAGGTGAAACTAACGCACCAAATTATTTATAGAGAATGGAAAATATTGGAATCGGGTATAAGCAATGCCGAAGGGCACCTCCAGAACGGGCCCACTGCCTTCCGGAGGTCGAAGAGGTTCACCCGCGGCCAACCGGAAATCGGCTGTTGCCCCGAGGCCCGTTCGGGCAGACACAACATAATGCCCTTCTCCTGCATTTGTAGTGGACAATAAAAATAGGAGATTGCCAGCCGGATCGGTGGGAACGGTCTGAGTTATGGGATAGCCATTGATCGTTATCGAGGCCTGGTCATTTGGCAGGAAAGATGAACCAGTTAGCGAAAAGAAACTGCCTGGCCCTCCTGAGATGTAATTGATCGCCAAAGATGGTTTCAATACAAACACGACTACGGGGTTCAATCGCCATGGAAGAATCCCATCTCCGATCTGACCGCTGGCATCGATCCCCCAGCATTTAACCCCGCCGGTGGTAGTCAGGGCGCAGGTATAACTATACCCACCTGCCAATGCAGATACTCCTGTACTCATGCCGTTCACATTGGTCGGCATCGTGCGGATAAAAGTCGTGCCGTCGCCAACATCCCCACCCCAGTTATCTCCCCAGCATTTGACGCCGCCTCCACTCATTAAAGCGCAGGTATGGAATACCCCTGCTTTAAGAGCCGCGACCCCGCTGGCAAGACCCGTAACATCATAGGGAGTGTAATGGTGCTGGGTCGTCCCGTCACCCAGTTGACCGGTAAAATTGCCGCCCCAGCACTTGATCCCACCGGTATTTGCCATGGCACAGGTATGGTATACCCCTGCGGTGATCGACACAATTCCGCTGGTTAACCCAACAACGTCTACCGGCCGGGAAGAATTAGTAGTTGAGTTGTTTCCCAACTGACCATCGAAGTTATTCCCCCAACATTTGACCCAGCCACCAGAAGCTATCCCACAGGTATGGCTCTCCCCTGCCTCGATGGACACAATCCACCAACCAGACAGGTCAACGACCC
>CAZPWU010000190.1:0-5331 GCA_964590325.1 uncultured Anaerolineaceae bacterium
CATAATATCCTCCGTATCAGTGGATTTTAATATTATCTGGGACAATTTGTTAAATTATCCTATATTATATCCTTCCACTCTATTATACGTGTTTAAGATAGTAAAGTTGTATGAAAATGGCTCATTCGGAATTGCCGTAGTGGATAGTGACCTTACCACGGAAAATCCCAAAGACTCATGAAAACATCTAGATGACCTTTGGTACTTGCACAGGAGGTGGTTTTCCGGTATTCTACAAGAGAACAAGCAACCCAGCAGCGAGGAGTAATAACAAATGAAAGCGGTGGTCTTTACAGCACCAGAGGTGCTATCCATAAGGCGGGTCGCTGATCCGACCTGCGAGCCAGATGAAGTCATTGTACAGGTGGCAAGGGTCGGCATCTGCGGTACTGACCTGCACATTTACCGCAATGAGTATATGAGCAACTTCCCACTTATCGCCGGACATGAGTTTGCGGGGATTATAGTTGAGGTCGGTGATCGAGTCACCCAATTCCGACCTGGGGACCGGGTAGCCGTCGACCCTAATCTCTATTGCGGGGAGTGTTACTTCTGCCGCAACCAGCAAGCTAACCACTGCCTCAACTGGCAGGGTGTCGGCGTTACTCGACCTGGGGCATTTGCGGAGTATGTGGCAGTGTCTGCTCGCGCCTGTTATCTCCTGCCTGATAGCCTGACCGATATGCAGGCTGCATTTATCGAGCCGGTATCGTGTGTTATTCATGCCCTAAACCGCATGCGGGTTTGGCCTGGCGACGAGGTCCTGATCTTCGGAGCTGGTCCAATGGGACTGCTACTCATACAGGCATTACACCACAGTGGTGCGTCACAGGTGGCAGTTGTAGAAAAAGAACCTGGTCGACTGGCTCTGGCTCGGCAGATGGGAGCGACGGCAGCGATCATGGCTGGTCGTGAGCAAACGACAGCTTTGAAGGGGCTGGCACCTTATGGTTTTGCTGTCGTCATTGATGCAACAGGTGTCCCGGCGGTAATCGCGCAAGCATTGAATTATTTAAAACCGCGCGGGCAGTACTTACAGTTTGGAGTCGCCCCCAGGCAGGCAACTATAACATGGCAACCTTATGAGATTTTCCATAATGACTGGACCATCATCGGCAGTTTCGCCTTATGTTACACGTTTCAGCCAGCGATCGCCTGGCTTACTCATGGGGTTGTTGATATCAGCCCTCTGGTCAGCCACACCCTCCCGCTATCAGATTTCCAGCATGGATTTCAAGATTTCGCTGAAGGAAAAACGTTGAAGGTTCACATCCAGGTTAAATAAGCAACTTTACTTTTATCCATTATGAGGAATAATGCATTTGACTCAGTTTATTTATGACACGCAGCTCAACTACGACAGGGTGTCTGATTACTCGATCATCCATGTCCCACACCCACAAGTCACACAGGCTCTGAGTGAATTAAAGCGCGTCCTACGACCTGGAGGCCTGATCCTGCTGACATTCCATAGTCGGCGCGCGTACATCCTGGCACGCAAACCTAATGGAGAAGAAAGCCAGAAATAATGATGCCAAGCTTTTTTATGGTTGCTGTCAACTGGGAAACCGCTTTCCCTGGCGCATCGGCAGGTATTTTAGCCATACGCAATGTTGCGAATCCTAAAGACCATCCCGAACTCGATCGCTTAAAGGATGATTTAGAGAATCGGCTGCGAGCGCATTATTCAGGTTCTACCCGAGCTGATATCAACGCCTTGCCCATCATCCGGGCTTATCACGATTACTATAGCACCTTTAAGAAGACCTATCATGTCCAGTTGCAACTGGAGTCAATTGTTTTTAAAGGCAAGACGATTCCTAATGTAGCTGCGCTGGTTGAGGCGATGTTCATGGCTGAGGTTAAGAACCTGCTCCTGACAGCCGGGCATGACCTGGACACTGTACAACCGCCGGTGCTGTTGGATGTCTCTAACGGCAGCGAACGCTATATCCTGCTCAACGGTCAGGAGCAAGTCCTAAAACCTAACGATATGATGATAAGCGATACTCAGGGGGTCATTTCGAGCGTGATCTATGGCCCTGACCAGCGTACCCGCATCACACCCCAAACACGGCGGGTTCTCTTCACAGTCTATGCACCTCCAGGGATCGGAGGCCAGGTCGTTCACGACCATCTTATGGATATTCAATCTAATGTATTGTTGATTACCCCAGAAGCCGAGGTAGAGTCACTGGCAGTATACGGGGCTTGACCCTAATGCATGTATGAGGCACAAGGAGGACTACACATTGGGTATCTCGAGGGTGTGGATGCACGGTGCATTAGGAACCCGTCCACCAAAACCGATGGCTAAACTTGCGACGGCGATCTCTAGTGTATCCGATGAAGCTGTCAAGATGTGCCATGAACATAATATCAACGTGCTCCCTGGTGGCTGTCCGGTTCAGTTTAAAGGGGATTTCATGCACACCTGTCTGCGATTTAAAATGCGTATGGGCAATGGGTATGCAGTCTGATAAGGGGCTATAAGTTTCATGTTTAATGTATGTATTAATTGTGGCGAGTATCGCGCAGATAAAATAATCAGTGCGGATGGTAAATATGCCATCTGTCCTGGTTGTGGATATAAGCATCCTTTCCGACGGATGCCTCTTCTAATCGTTTCAGGCGCCAGTGGGACGGGTAAAACGGCTGTCTGCCACTACCTGACCGGTAAGGTTAATGAAGCTGTGCTATTGGAATCAGATATCTTGTGGCGGAGTGAATTTAATAAACCGGAGACGAACTACCGCGATTACTTTGAGACATGGCTAAGGATGTGTAAGAATATATCCCAGTCAGGTAGACCAGTCGTCTTATTTGGTGCAGGTGTTGGCGTACCTGATAATATGGAACCGTGTATCGAAGGACGTTATTTTTCTGATCTGTGTTACCTGGCGTTGACATGTGACGATGAAGTGTTGGCTGATAGATTACGCGCACGACCGGCGTGGCGGCAGAGTGCTGACCAGGCTTTTATCATATCTCAAATTCACTTCAACCACTGGTTCATCGATAATGGACCAAGGATGATGCCTGCCATCCTGTTGATCGATACAACGGTTTTGACAATCGAAGAGACTACCACCCAGGTTGCTAAATGGATCGCTGCAAGGGTTATTTAATATTTTTCTTATTTATCTGGGTAAGTTGGCAACCTTGTTGATAGTTAATATTAATATTAATAAAGGAGGTTACGTATGACCGAGATAAGGTTGGATATCCCACAGGAACTTATGGACCAATTAACGCAATTCACTCCAGGAGATACTATCCCTCAATTAGCATTAGCTGCTCTCCAAGAATGGACAGCCTGGCTGAGCGGTTAATTTCGCCCCATGTCTATGTCTGAACTCGAGACCGAGAGGATTTTTGTGATCTATAACTCTGTTTTGGTCGATGAGCTCCCTTCCGTCGATAACCTGGGACAACGCTTCGGGCTGCCGATGGGGCGAGCGCGCTACATCCTTCAAAGCCTGGCATACCGCAAAGGGCGATTCCTTTACAAACGCCAGATAGAGGCGATCACCCACTCATTGGATCAAGGTCAATGGTCCGGCGATAGGAAGACTTGCACGGTGACACTTGACCGCGGCTGCGCAGCTATCATAGATCGAGTATTCAACGAATTATTAGCTAACCGGCGTATCAGTTCGGTCGTCAAGGGAGTTGCGACGTTAGATGGAATCCGCTACGATCTTGGTAGCGGTCATCAAAAAGAGCTAAAGTCCTATTTCGAGACGCTTTTGAAAAACCAGCTTAAAGAACAGTGAGGGAGAGACATATGAGTGAAGTGCTTGAGATCATTGGTTTTTACTTTACCTTGATCGCCTTTATCAGTGGTTTATTCTTTACACGCATCGATAGCTGGTATGGTTCGGTGCGCGCTTACTGTGGTAAATTGAATACATATACCAAGCGAGAAGAGTATATCACGGCTGGTGGAGAGGCCAGTGGATTATCCGCCAGTGCACCAACCGGCAGTTTCGTTGCGGTTGGAGGATTGGTAACAGTACTGACCGTACTGGCTTTCTTTTTCCCGGTCACCCCCTCCATCGTTAACCCATATATATTCCTTTATAGTCCACTCATTATCACGGTTGTGGCATACTGGATTGGTGGGATTGTTTTGCTTGTTCAGGCGAAGACGCTTCTCTCTAAAGCACAGCAAAAGATAGCCAAAGGGATTAGTGGTTAAGTATGACCAGAATGATTGTAATAAGCCTACTGCTCCTCATGTTTCTCAGTGACTGTGGAGCACAACACCCTCTGGCAACACCTTTCACTATCCCAGAAGCATCCAGTACACCCACAATCCAGGCTTCCGTAACACCTTCTGAAAGAAAGGATATCCAGGCTACGCCCTGTGTCCTGAAGCCTGTTGTTGCCCCTACGTTGCCGGCAGTAATCCCCGGTTACACCGAGCTAGACCCGGTGACCGGTTTGCATATGACAGGCAATTATCAGCAGATTGACCTGTCAACCTACCGCTTGAAGATCATGGGTAAAGTGGAGCACTTATTAAGCCTGAGTTATGATGACTTGCGTTGTATGCCGAAAATTGAGAGTCGTCCGACCCTGGTCTGCCCTGGTTTTTTCACAGATGTAGCAGCCTGGGCCGGCGTACCCTTAAAATCCATCCTGGAACAGGCGGTTGTTCTGCCTGATGCAACAAATGTCAGACTTAACAGTGCGGATGGATACTCAGCTACAATAACTCTGAGAGAAGCATTATCAGAGGAAAATTACCTGGCTTATGAGTGGGAGGGTGAACCACTTCCGATCCTACATGGCTTTCCAGTAAGGGCTGTGTTTCCACATTTACAGGGGAACACATGGGTTAAGTGGCTGATTTCTATTGAGCTCTATTGATCTAAAGATGGCATGCTTTAGGGTTCGCGTTTTAGGATGACCAGGGTGATGTCGTCAAACTGGGGGGCTTGACCGACGAAATTGTGAACTTCATTTAGAATCGCCTCCTTTAGCTCGTGAGCTGGAGCCCCAAGGCGGTCTCGAATAACATTCGTCAGCATCCCGCGGTCTATAAATTCCCCTTGCGCATTTTGCGCATCTGTGACGCCATCCGTGTAAAGCAACAGGATGTCTCCAGGCTCGAATTGTACGGTAGCACGCTTCCAACTTGCCTCAGCATCAATCCCCAGAGGCATCCCGGTGTTGGCTAGAGTCTGGACAGTGCCCCCATCGCGGGCGCTTATAAGACGGGGTGGGTTGTGACCCGCGTTGCAGTAAGTCATCCTCCCGGAAAATGGGTCGAGGATACCATAAAAGACGGTGACGAACAGATTCGAGCGTGCATCGGTCAGGATA
>CAZPWU010000191.1:0-5287 GCA_964590325.1 uncultured Anaerolineaceae bacterium
AGCACCCCAGCGATTGCTCCACTGGCGCCGATAGCCGGCATCTTGCTGGTAGGGTATATAAAAGCCTGCATGAGGTTAGCGACCAGACCGCCCAGGATATAAAAGACCAGGTAGTTAAATGGGCCCATACGGTCCTCGACATTATCCCCGAAGATGAACAAGACCCACATGTTGGTCAAAATATGGAACCAGCCGCCGTGCAGGAACATACTGGTGAACACTGGTAGCCAGGTGCTGGGTTGGTTTAGATTTAGACGCACCGGTATCATCCCGTAGGTCACTGTGAACCGTTGAAGGGCTGCCGGGCCCAGGCTGAGCTCGTATAAGAAGACCAGCACATTGATCCCGATTAATGCCCAGTTCATGATCGGGAACGACCTGGAGCGGATGTTGTCGCTCAGCGGTAGCATATGTGTTTACCTCTCGGTTAACCTCCCGGGCTGTCTCCGATGATCCCGCCCTGGGTCATCCGACGCAGGTCATCGAGCGCGGCCACAATCTCGGATGCCGTAACAGGACGGTCTTCATCGCGGTGCTTGAGTGTTCCCGCGGTGGCTTTTTCCAGTGCGACCTCGCGAATGGTCAAATCGCGGGCCAGGGCCTCTTTCACCAGCGCAGCCCCAGCGGTATAGCCGATTACCGGGTTGAGGGCGGTGATTACAATGGTGTTCCTGGCCAGCCAACCCTCGGCCTTGGCACTGTTGGCCTGTATGCCATAGACGCATTTTTCGGTGAAGGTGCGGATGGCACCGATCATCACCTGCATCATCTCGAATAGGTTGTGAGCAATGATCGGCATCATCACGTTCAGCTCCAGCTGCCCGGCCTGGGCTGCCAGCGCCACCGTATGGTCGCATCCTTGTACATGGAACATTGCCATATTGAGCATCTCAGCTTGCACCGGGTTGACTTTGCCCGGCATAATACTGGAGCCAGGCTGGATGGCGGGTAAGCGGATCTCATCTAGCCCGGTAGAGGGCCCCGAGGCCAGCAAGCGAAGGTCGTTAGCGATGCGGGTCAACGTGATCGCCAGGGTGCGCAGCGAAGCCGAAAAGTCAGCCGCATCAGCCATCGACTGCATGGATTCGAACAGGTCGCTGGAAGTGTAAAGGGTCAGACCGGTTAATTCAGAGAGGCGCTTGACCATTCGGGGATGGTACTCAGGATGAGCGTTCAACCCGGTGCCGGTAGCTGTCCCGCCAATCCCCAGGCGACGCAGCCCCTCGGCAGAACGCCGGATGCGCCCACCCTCGCGTTCTACTGCAGTGGCATAAGCCCCAAACTCCTGGCCCAACCGCACCGGGACGGCGTCTTGCAGGTGGGTTCGTCCTGACTTGACAACGTCGTCAAATTCGATGGCTTTTTTGCGCAGGGCATCTGCCAGCCCCTCCACAGCTCCTAGGAGCTCCTCCAGCCGCCACAGGCAGCCCAGGCGGATGGCAGTGGGTATGGTGTCATTGGTGGATTGAGCCATGTTAACGTGGTCATTAGGATGGACGCCGACCTGACCAAGGATCTGGTTAGCGCGGCCGGCGATGACCTCATTGGCATTCATATTGTGACTGGTGCCTGCCCCAGCCTGGAATGGATCGACCACGAACTGGTCATCCCATCGTCCATCGATCACTTCCTGGGCGGCCTGGACGATAGCTGAGGTGCGCTCTGCGTCCAGCAGGCCCAGGTCGCGGTTGACTTCGGCGGCAGCGCGTTTAACAGTCGCTATCGACCAGATGAAAGCCCGCCAGGGTCGCAGTCCAGAGATCGGAAAGTTTTCAACAGCGCGCTGTGTCTGTGCGCCGTATAAAGCATTGGCAGGAACGCGCACCTCGCCGAGCGAGTCGCGTTCGATACGATTGGGTTGATCCATATTTGTCTCCTAAGTAAGTGTATTTATTTTACCCTTTTTGTGACAACCGTCATGCAAATATGTGACATCCGCGACTGAGGCTAATCTGTATTCCTCGTTATTATTTCCCCAAGTGGAGGTATATATATGCGAACGATTTCCGGTGAATTCTTAGCCATCGATCGAAAAAGCCGAGCTCGCCTCCCATCCATGGGGGTAAATACCCGACCGGTATCCACGCGTATTTGTGATTTTGACGATGTGATTATCCCCATGGAGCCCGAGGAAGCTATGCTGGAAGCGGCGCGCTGCGTCCATTGCCCGGACCCTGCCCCTTGTATGCTGGCTTGTCCGGCACATAACGATATTCCTTCTGCAATGTGGCTCATTGAACAGGGTGAATTCCTGGAGGCGGCTAAAATCTACCGCCAGACCAGTTCCATGCCGGAAATCTGTGGGCGGGTTTGTCCGCAAGAACAACTCTGCCAGGGGTCGTGTTCCCACCTTAAATCCTCCGCTTCTGTACAAACCGGCCCTCTCGAAGCCTTTGTAACCTGCTACGAGCGCAGGGCGGTGGGGGTTGAGATCCCGGTAGGCAAACCGACCGGAAAGAAAGTGGCTATGGTTGGCGCCGGGCCAGCAAGCCTGTCGTGTGCCGATCAACTGGTCCAACGTGGCCACAAGGTCACCATTTTTGAAGCCAAGCCGGCTCCCGGGGGGCTGCTCACATACGGTATCCCCAATTTCAAGCTGCCGAAAGAGGTCGTATTTTGCAGAGTGCAGGACCTGGAACGGGCCGGTGTGGAATTTATCTATAGCACTTACGTCGGTAAAGATAAGAAGATCGACGATTTATTCGCTGAAGGTTACGATGCAGCATTTGTAGGCATCGGCACCCTGATCGATGCCCCGATGGAAGTCCCCGGGGAGGACCTACCCGGCGTTTACAAAGCGACCGAATTCTTAGCACGCGCTAACGTGGACCTGGCGCTGCTACCACTCGATAAACGCTCCCGACCTGAGATTGGCAAAAAGGTGGCGGTGATCGGTGGTGGCGATACGGCTTCCGACTGCCTGCGGACGGCACTGCGCCTGGGGGCCGAACAGGTAGTCTGCCTCTACCGGCGTACCGAAAAAGAAATGCCCGGTGGTCGCCATGACCGTGAACTGGCCCGCGAAGAGGGCGCCCAGTACCAGTTCCTGACCCAACCGGTGCGCTTCATCGCCGATGAGGACGGTCGCCTGGCGCAGATTGAATGCATCCGCATGGTCTTGGGAGAGCCGGATGCCAAAGGGCGCCGAAAGCCGGTGCCGGTGGAAGGTTCCAACTTCATCGTAGAGGCCGATACCGCCGTCCTGGCGTTGGGCTATTGGCCTGACCCGACCATCGGCGATACAACGCCGGATTTGAAGACCCGCGATTGGGGCTTGATCGTGGTTGACCCGGCTACCGGGGCCACCTCTCGTCCCGGTGTTTATGCGGGTGGCGATGATGTCACCGGCCCCGACCTGGTGGTCACGGCGATGGTTGCCGGGCGCAAAGCCGCCGCTGCTATCGATGCCTTTTTACAAAGCAAATGACATCCTCTCGATGCAAGACAACCCCAGAGATTTTTCTAAAGTGGATCGTAAGGTGCGCATGCGTTTGCGAACGCGTGGACTGCCTGTACGGCCGGCGGCGATACGGGTGGGCGATTTCGAAGAGATCACCTGTCCATTGAGTGCAGAGTGGGCCAGGTCCGAAGCGGCACGCTGCATCCACTGCCCGGACCCTGCACCTTGCTACAAGGCTTGTCCGGCACAAAATGACATATCCCAGGCGATGTGGCTGATCGAACAGGGGAAGTTCCTGGAAGCAGCCCAGGTATACCATCAAACCAGTTCTATGCCGGAGATTTGCGGTCGTGTTTGTCCTACCGAAAGGCTCTGCGAGGGCGCCTGTGTGCGTAGCAAGAAGAACGGACGTACAATCCCATTGGGTGCCCTGGAAGCCTTTGTGGCTGACTACGAGCGTCAGACTGTTGGAATAACACTGCCGGTAGCAAAACCGATCGGGGCTAAAGTTGCCATCATCGGTGCCGGACCGGCCGGCCTGACCTGCGCTGAGCAATTGGCCCGGCGCGGCCACTGGGTCACGATATTTGATGCCCGGCCTGCGCCAGGTGGGTTGTTGACCTATGGCATTCCCAGTTTTAAGCTGTCTAAGTCGGTCGTTTTAACTAAATGGGGGGATCTACGACGCGCCGGGGTATCGTTTGTGGGGAACACTTACATCGGCAAGGCCAGGACGATTAACGACCTGCTTGCAGAGGGGTATGAGGCT
This sequence comes from uncultured Anaerolineaceae bacterium, assembly GCA_964590325.1. Taxonomy (GTDB): domain Bacteria; phylum Chloroflexota; class Anaerolineae; order Anaerolineales; family UBA4823; genus CAZPWU01. Next base: position 4,170 of record CAZPWU010000191.1, read on the forward strand.
GTTTTTATTGGAGTCGGCGTAGGGAGCGACATCACCATGAACGCTCCGGGCGAAGACTTACCCGGGGTGTATAAGGCAACCGAGTTCCTGGTAGGCTCCAACGTGGATACGGCTCTGCTGCCCCCAGAGATGCGCAAACGTCCCGAGGTCGGTGAGAGGGTCGTGGTCATCGGGGCAGGGGATACCGCTATGGACTGCCTGCGCACGGCGCTGCGCATAGGAGCCAGAGAAGTGACCTGCCTCTACCGCCGCAACAGGAAAGCCATGCCATCGCGTGGCAGGGACCTTAAGCTGGCGCTTGAGGAAGGGGCAAAGCTCCAGTTCTATACACAGCCTATCCGTTTTATCGCCGGTGAAGATGGCCGCCTGGCACAGATCGAATGTTTACGGACCCGATTAGACGGACGGGATGCTAGCGGTCGCCGCAGGCCTGTCCCGGTAGCGGGAACGAATTTCATCGTCGAGGCCGATACGGTTGTTCTGGCCCTGGGCTACCGGCCTGACCCGACGATCAGTGCCACAACACCTGGCTTGAAGGCACGCAATTGGGGGTTGATTATCGCCGATCCTGAGACTGGAGCCACCACACGCTTCGGGTTGTTCGTCGGCGGTGATATTGTCACCGGTCCGAACCTGGTCGTAACTGCCATGGTCGCTGGCCGCAGGGCGGCCGCTACCATTGATGCTTATTTGAGCTGACCCTAAAGGCGGTATAATTTGGATGTGTGCGCCGGTGGGCGTACACATCTTTTTTGTTTGTGACAGAGGGATAAATATGGACATTGGCACCGTTCAGCAAGTCGACATCGATGAGCAGATGCGCGCTGCGTATCTGGACTACGCCATGAGCGTGATCGTCTCACGAGCCATCCCCGATGCTCGCGATGGGCTCAAGCCCGTTCACCGGCGAATCTTATATGCCATGCATGAGCTGGGCGTACGGTCCAATTCCGCTTATAAAAAATCCGCCCGCATCGTCGGCGAGGTGCTTGGTAAATACCATCCTCATGGCGATATAGCTGTATACGACACGATGGCGCGTATGGCACAGGATTTCTCCATGCGCTACCCGTTCGTGGACGGGCAGGGCAACTTTGGCTCAATTGCCGGTGACGCTC
>CAZPWU010000192.1:0-5241 GCA_964590325.1 uncultured Anaerolineaceae bacterium
TGCGATTGTTAAGGCACTTGTGGAATTGCACAGGGGTTCCACATCGGCCGAATCAACACCTGGCAAGGGAACCGTTATCCATCTCCTATTCCCGGTCTGATTCACATGTCACAGGGAACTGTCTGACCAGATCAGACAGGGGACCTGCCAAAGCGGTTTAGTTATCCATGACTGGCTGTATTCCATCCTCCCTGGTGATGGGGATTGGCGGCGGTCATAGGATCAAACATTGGGATACCAGTATGAATTTGATCGGTATCGGACTCTGGGAGAGATCGCACGCCAGCTATCAATATGGGTTGGACCGATGGTTGTATAGGTATGGACCGGTCACATTGACATCGTTTTGCCACAATCCTTTGGTATACTGAAAAAGATGAGAAGTGCTTTACCCTGCATCCTGGTTGTCGATGACGAGCAGGCCGTGCTAGATCTGCTCGTCTATAACTTGAGCAAGGCGCACTATGAAGTGCATACAGCTACTAACGGTCGCCGGGCGCTGGACCTGGCGCGCCAGGTTGAACCTGACCTAATCTTATTGGACCTGATGCTGCCCGAAGTAGACGGTCTGGATGTATGTCGTGAGCTCCGCCATACTTCCAAAGTGCCGATCATCATGATCACTGCCCGCGGCGAGGAGGTGGATAGGGTGGTAGGCTTGGAATTAGGGGCTGACGATTATATCTGCAAGCCATTTAGCGTACGGGAATTGTTGGCACGGGTCAAGGCTGTGCTGCGTCGCACCCAACCCAGCGAGGCTGGGAGCCCGGTAATATTGAGTGGCCCAGGCGGACTGCGGCTGGACATTGACCGTCGCGAAGTGACAGTAGGGAGCATCTCGCTTGACCTGACCCGACTGGAGTTCGACCTGTTACACACACTCCTGCTCAACACAGACCGGGTGCTGACCCGCGAGCGGTTGCTGGAACAGGTTTGGGGATATGATTTTACCGGCGACACTCGGGCGGTGGACAGCGCCGTCAAACGGTTGCGTGCCTGCTTGCGTTCAGCCGACCCGCAAGCGGATAACATCGAGGCGGTACGGGGTCTGGGCTACAAATTTAAAGGGAGCAGAGCGTGAAGATGTCTTTGGGCGCTCGCCTGGCATTGAGCTACCTGGCGGTGATCTTGATCGGCATGAGCATTGTTACCTCGCTGGCCTGGCTGGCAGTCGAGCGCCTGTACCTGAACACGCAGAGTGCTAACTTATTGGCGCAGGCGCAACTGGTGGCGGCTGCACTACGCACAGAGGCTCCCCTGGTTGATAGCCCGGTTCCATATGCACAGTTGTCCAATGTGCTCCCGGGGATCCACACACGGGTGATCGACGCTCAGGGAGCAGTGGTAATCGACCTGTCAGCGCCTGGGCAACTTTCTACACCCTCCGGTTTGTCCCTGCCCCAGTTGGCTCAGAATGCGACCGGGCTGGTGACCCCCGAAGAATTGATGAGCCGGCCTGAGATTGCTCAAGCACGGCTGGGTCAGCCAGCCACCGCAATTCGCCGCGTGGATGTGGCTGGGGGACGGCGGGTGCTTTATGCAGCTGCGCCTGTGTTTTCTAGTGATGGGAATATGGTACAGATCGTCTACCTGGCCACACCGCTGCCGGATACTCAGTGGACTGCTTTACCGGCCGCGGTGCGCTGGCAGCTTGGTGCAGTGATCCTGGTAGCCATCCTTTTAGCGAGTGCAACGGGGCTGCTGCTAGCCCGGCGCATCTCCCGCCCGCTTGGAAGGCTAGCGGATGCTGCTCAGACCGTTGCGGCTGGGGACCTGGGCCAGACGGTGCCTGAAGACCCTGAGATTACCGAGCTGGCCGTGCTAGGGCGGGCATTTAATACCATGACGACCAGCCTGCGCCAGGCCGACCAGGCGAAAACCGCGTTTATCTCCGATGTCAGTCATGAGCTGCGCACCCCGCTCACCGTAATCAAGGGGACAATCGAGACACTGCAAGATGGTGCTCTGGACGACTTCGCCGCCCGCGGGCCGTTCCTGGCCTCCATGAGCCGGGAAACCGAACGGCTGATCCGGCTGGTGAACGAGCTACTGGTGCTAACCCGTGCCGATGCCGGTGCCTTGAATTTACAGCTCCATCCGGTAGACCTGGGGGAGCTGGTGTGCTCGCGCTGCGAACATCTCGAATGGGCTGCCAGCCAGCGCCAGGTGCGTCTGAGCACCGCGATCGACCTGCATACGGCAGGACAAAATGCCTATTCCGTTTTAGCAGATGCCGATCGTATCGCCCAGGTGTTGGATAACCTGCTGGATAATGCCATTCGTTATTCGCCTTCCGGCGGTGAGGTAACGGTGACCCTCAGGCGAGAAGCAGACCAGGTGGCGTGCCGGGTTACCGATTCGGGTCCTGGAATCCCCACCGAGCACCTACCCTTTATTTTTGAGCGGTTTTACCGGGCAGACCCGGCGCGTGGGCGCGGTCAGGGGGGCAGCGGGTTGGGATTATCGATCGTGCGCGGTCTGGTGTTGGCTCATGGCGGACACGTGGCTGCCAGCAGCATCGAAGGTCAAGGGACTACGCTGACTTTTTGGTTACCGGCTGCAGTAAGCTGACACACAGTTGGCACTCAATTACCCTCATTTTGCCATCCTCCTGCCTTGGAAATTGGTTATCCTGTAGAGGAAGTTAAAGGCTGCCAGTAGGGCATCCCGCTGGCATTATCAACCCCCAGTTTCAATAATACTCAGGAGGATTTCATGAAACCAACATCTAATCTTTTCAACCTGGTCCTGATAGGAGTGTTGGTTGTATTGGCACTGGGTGCCTGGCGTCCCCAGGCACCGGCTGCCGCCCTGGCGCCAGCACCCGCTGAAGACTCTTGCGACAGCAGTCGCTCTATCCAGGTCTCGGGCGCAGCGGTTGTCTATGTGACCCCCGACCGGGCGTTACTCCAGCTTGGTGTCCAATCCAACGGCAACACCCCCGATGCAGTCCAGAGCGCCAACTTTCAAGAGATCCAAAAGGTTATCAGTGATGTGCGCGCCCTGGGTGTGGAGGCGAAAGATATTGCTACTGACTACTATATCGTTTACCCAGTTTATGAAGATTACAACTCGATGGTGATCAAAGGCTACCGGATCGACAACACGGTATCGATCACGGTGCGGGACGTCAGCCTGGTCGATGATGTCATCCTGGCTGCTTTGAAGGCGGGTGCAAATGAGGTCCAGGATGTGCAGTTTTATACCAGCGAGTTGCGCAAGTATCGCGATCAGGCCCGTGCGCTGGCAATGAATGCCGCTGGTGAGAAAGCCCAGGCCCTGGCAGGCGCGGCTGGTGCGCAGGCGGGCTGTGTATTATCCGTCAGCGAGAATACCTGGTACCATTACTATGGCTCGTGGCGGGGTGGGCGTGAGATGGCCTTATGGGCGCAGAACGCCATTCAGAATGCCAGCCCCTCCCAGGGTGAGTCGGCGCAGATGGAAGACTCGCCGATCAGCCTGGGTCAGATCGCCGTCCGCGCGGAGGTGAACGCCAGCTACAGCCTGAGGTGATAGATAATGTGAGGGGTGTAAAAAAACCGGATGAGTCATACGAAGATGGCTGAGTGCGACCCGATTTGAATGAAAAGGGGATCGGACATTTCCATTGCAAATCTTTGACCGATCTCTTATCCCAAGGTCAGAGCGAAAATTCTCAGGTTTCTTTCAGGCTGGAGTCACGCACAAGGCGCCAGCGGGCGAGCAATCCGTTTCCTAACATCAAAAGAGCAAGGCCAACAAAAAGAATAAGCCCAACCAGGCTAACGTTCTGTGAGCTTTCTGGCAAACCATAATACGCTCTATAGTCCCAGGTAGCGCTGTTAATCCCTCCGATGACTGTAGCCAGCAGCAGCCCACCCACCAGTGCCAGGACACGGCGCAACGGTGATACAGAGCGGAAATATCCCCAGGCACCCATGCTGATTGCTAGCGTGGTGACAGCTATGAAAATCAGCAGGTAGGGGTGATGGTTTTCATCATAGAGCATGGACACATACCCATACAAGGTGTAAACGCCCAGGGAGAGCAGAGTCCAATCACTCCACATCCCGGTGAATAAGGCGCGCAGCGGCTGCAAGGAGCGCCGGATCAAGAGAGTGACAAGAAACACCCCTAGCAGAGGCAGCCAGATTTTCCAATCCGAATAATAGCCGTAGAAACCCATATCCATCCACCACCAGGCGAAAAGGAGCGCCCAGCCCAGGAAGGAATATGCCCACCTTGGGAAGCCAGCCAGGACGCCTACTCCCAGGCCAATGAGGATCAACCAGTTGAATACCAGGTAAGGATGAATAAACAGGATCTGCCACAAGGGCAGACTGGCAGGATAAGTATGAAAAAATTCCAACCTGATCACCAGGCTGCTGATTCCAAAAGCTAGGAAGGGCAGCGCTGCTAATCCTGCCTGGGCTACAGAAAGCGGCAGTATCCCATCACGACGGTCAATTGGTTTCGTTTGCATATTCTCCACCTTTCGCTTAAATAAGCGCATCCACCATTGGTAAATCGCTGACCACACACAATCCCACAAGGCAGGCAACCATAGGCACATCACGCCGCCCACACCTGACTCCGCGTATGCCTCACAACACAGGGCGCGAAACACCTGGGCCATCTCCGCCGCAAACCGTCCCCGAAAGCCTCCCGGGTATACTTGCAACATGGCGCGATAGATCCAGTCGGAAAAGGCCAGCAGGCGCGACTTAATCAAATATCCTCCCGCCCCACCAGCACGCCGTGCTTCCGGGCGGCGCGCACCAATCCTGCCATGCGTTCGGCTTCCAGGCTGGCGATCTTTTCGCCCAGCCCGGTCAGGCGGTAATAGCGCCGGCGCTCATCATCCAGCGCCGGGTCAGGGCGCTCTTCAAGCTCCTCGATCCAGCCGTCTTCCAGCATGCGTTTGAGCAGGTTGTACAACGTGCCTGGCAGCAGCTTCACCGCGCCATCCGATCGCTGGGAGACTTCCCGCAGGATGGCGTAGCCGTGCTTTTCTCCGTCTTTGAGGGCTAGCAAGATGGAGAACGCCGCCGGAGAGAGCGGTAGCCGCTTGTGAAGGTCAGACAGAGTATGGGTCATTCTATATTTATCCTAAATATATTTACTATCAATAGTAATAGCATATTTTATCAAGACCGTCAAGTATAGAGGGCGGGCGTCCGGGCAGGAGTATTATCAAGTGTCTTTGCACGCTGGAGCCTTTATTTTTTCGCTTGTTGTGACAACCCGAGAAGTGTCCGATGT
>CAZPWU010000193.1:0-5169 GCA_964590325.1 uncultured Anaerolineaceae bacterium
CAACTCTCTGCCGGAGAGCGAGAAAGAGGTCCTGGCCAGCTTTGACTATGCCGCCGAGGAACAGCACTACCGCGGTTATTTCGAATCGGCCTTCAAGGAATGGGAGGGCATCGAGCCGGTGCCAAATTTCTGGGAGATCGGCGGGCATTTCCCGCTTTATACCGAGTTCGGTTATACGGCTTTCCTGATGGCGTGTGCGCTTTACCCGCAGGCGGTGGGCAAGATCTACTGGGTCAAGAGCCTGTACTCGCGTGAGCGCGCCAAGATCCTGGTCCGGCTTTACCAGGATTACGACCTGGTACCGGCCATGTTCTGTGGCGAGGATGTCTGCAACAACAAGGGGCCGATGGTCTCGCCGGAATTTCTGCGGCAGTATTATTTTCCGACCGTTAAAATGATCATCGAGCCGCTGGTGGATGCCGGGGTGAGGTTTATCCATCATTGCGATGGGGATGTGCGCCCGGTGGTGGACGACTTTATCGAGATCGGTTTCAGCGGGTTCCAGGGTTTCCAGTATGAGCTGGGGGTCGATCCCTATGAGTTAAGGAAGCGCCGCAGTAAGCTGGGCGAAGAGATGCTCTTTTTCACCGGTCTGAGCGTCTCACGCACCCTGCCCTTCGGCACAGCGCAGGACATCTGTGATGAGGTCGATTATTTCCTGGACTTTACCGATGGGGGCAAGGGCATGTTCCTCATCACTAGCAATGTGAGCGGGGTGGAAGTGCCGCCGGAAAACCTGCAGTTGGCCTACCGCTATGTGAAGGAGTGGGATCCTGCCCAGACGCGCACGGCCAGGTGGCGCCGGTGGCCTTGGGGAGAGAAGCACCAACGATAATTAGGGAGTGACTCGCAAAAACAGTGTTTTCGGGGAAGATGTTCCCGAAAACACTGTTTTTTGCGATGATTAGATTCGGGTTGCTAAACCTCTACATGCAATATCTCGTGGCCCTTGCCCTGCTGGATGAGAGGGATATAGGTCTCTAATTCCTTCTGGGTCGCAGGGTCCGTCAGGTCGATGACCTGTTTGCGCTCGGCAGACAGGTAAGCTGCCATCACCAGTTTGGTGATCTCGAGCCCATAGCTCCACGGCAGGAAACCGTCCCTGCCCTCCAGGAAGGCCTGAACGGCGTCCTCATTCTCATCGGTGTAGCCGTAGAGATCCGCTTCGTTGTGTTGGACGGCCAGCAGCCCGCGTGAGGCGGTTGCTTTTTCCAGTGCCATCTCGGCGTTGGCGGTGGCCTCCGCCGCAGCGTCACCGATGAAGATCTGCAACGATGAGGACAGAGTGTTCACCTCGAAGGCATAGCCCGGTCCCATACCGTCCATGAAGAGCCGCAAGCCAAGTTTCTCGAACATCCACGAATCGGTGAACTGCGCTTTGACGATCTGCCCGGTCTCTGGGTTGCGATAGGTGACCATGCCGGTGGCGAAATCCTCGGCAGGGGTTTTGGTGTAATCGACGCCGCGCTCTTTGAGCAGCTTGGCGCGCCACTGGGGCAGCCCCCATTTTAGAAGTGCGCAGTCAGCCGAGACGGAAACCGGCTGCAAGAAGGTGACCGGTTTACCGAGTGGGGTGAGGGCATACCAGCCTACGGCAATACTATGGCAGCCCATGTCGCATAGCACGCCGCCGCCCTGGCGGGTTGGATCCCAGAACCAGGCCTCGTGCGGTCCACCGTGTTCCTCGGCCGAGCGGGTCAGCGCCAGCGGTCCCATGGTCCTCTGCTGAGGGGCGAGCTGTGCCAGCTGAGCCCGGACCGGCTTCATAAAGATCTGGTTTTCAAAGTAGGCAGTTTTCAGCCCGGCCTCGTCAGCCAGGTCAACCAGGCGGCGGGCTTCTTTGACGTTGCGACCGAGAGGTTTCTCGCAGATGACACCCTTTAAATGGGCACCTTTCTTTACCGCATCTACAATCTGCTCGGCGATCTCAACCCGAGCGTAGTTGGGCACATAGACGGCAATGGCATCTACATGCTTTGCCATTTCGGCGACGTTGGGATAGACCGTCCCTGCCCCCAGGTTGTGTTTTTTGACAAAAGCCGAAAGCTCCTGGGCTTTCTCGAGGGCGGTGATCCCGGCGATTTCAACATTGCGCACCTGTGTGATGGCGCGGGCGTGGAAATTAGCCACAAAACCGGCGCCGACAATCCCGAGTTTCAGAGTTGACATGGTTCGCTCCTTTCTCCCTTACTCAATTCGCAGGATAACTCTCTCCAGTCCAAACGGCACCAGGATATAGTCGTCTGTCCAACGTTTTTTGTCCCGGAAGCTGTCCGGGCCGGTCCACTCCAGGTCACCGCCGGAGAGGTGGTGCGGTCCCAGCAGGTTACGGAGGGTGCCGACCAGTTCGATTTCGATCGTATTCTCGCCGGGGCGTACGCCGGCGGTGATATCCACGCTGTGCGGCTGCCAGGCCACTGTTCCCATGTCTTGCCCGTTTACGCGTACGTGAGCGATGGCGGCGTGCAAGCCCTGGATTTCCAACACAGCCCGTCCATCCACTTCAGGGATTTGCAGGGTCTGTCTTACCGTGGCACGTCCAGCAAAGAAAGGCAGGCCCTGGGCGGTCAGGTCTACGGCCAGCCCCCCGCTTTTGCTGGAAGACTGGACCAGGGTGAGCGCCTCCACCAGGTGGAAATCCGGCGCGTAGCGGTCGAAGACCTGGCCATTGAACCGGTTTTCTTCCTTTATCCTGCGTCCGCCCACTCCAAAGTTGCCGATGATGTAAATGCTCTCCAGCTCCGTTTGGCGGTCAAAAACGCTGCTCACCAAGATCTCATTCCGCCCTCCATGTATAGCCGACGTGATCTCAACCTTACGGAAGGCGATGTCCGTCCACCAGCCTGCGTCGGCGCTGGGGATCACCTGCCCGTTGACGGTGATGTTGAACCGATCGGGAGATTCGAGGACCAGGTAAACGGGCCCGGTAGGGAGGACGGCCGCCTCGAATAAAAAGCGCAAGGTGAACGCGGTGTCAACCCCTTTCCTGGCGATGGCAGCGTGGGCATCCAGGATGTGCATCGGCTCGCTCCAGGCTTTGTCCTTACCCCCCAGGTTGATCTGGACGGTATCCAGTGTCAGTGCGTTCGGGCCGCCCAGGGATAGCTGCCACTCCCCATCCAGGGGGATTTCGGAAAGGACACGCCTGGCAGTTGGGGTGATGGTGGTTGCGGATTGGTCGCGGTGCATGACCAGAAATTGCGAGCCGACCGGCGGAAAGTCGAGGTTGGCCTCTGTCAGCCCGTTGATTTGACGGCTGGGCAGCGCTCGGATGTCACCGCTGGCGGGGTCCCAGACCTCCAGGCGGCCTGCGCCGCGCAGCTGGACAGTTGCCGGACCGCCATGGTTAAGGTCGGTGTTGGCCAGGAAGTAGCAGTCCATTTCGCCGATGCGCCGGTGGTGGGCCCAGACCGCCGGTCTACCCGGGACACGCACGTCAAAGGGCAGCAGCTCATCCAAAACCGAGGGCAGGGCATCGACTGTGACAGTGCGTGCCGTGCGAGGTAACACAGGCTCCTGCATCGCGTGCCCATCGATTAATGATGGCAGCGGCTCCACCGCCAGCACTGCCCCACCTGCGGCGGCGAATTCGCCCAGCAGCCGGACGGTGTTCCTGGCCAGCGTCACGCTGGGCGGCACGATGACCAGCCGGTAGGCCATCTTGCCGACCTGCAGGCGGGGTCCTGCCTGGTCAGCGATCACACGCCCTTCAGTGGCGCCTCCCGGCTCGAGCAGGGTTTCATCGGCATAATGGAAATCGCGCTGGTGTCGCAAGAGTGTCATCCCCAGCTGGTCCAACGCCTCATCCAGCCGTTCGACCTCACGGGTCGCGCCGGGGTGATAAACGGCCCAGGCGCTGCCGATAGGGTGGATGACGAGGAGATCGACCACGCGCTGTCCCTGGCTGAGGGCGTAGCTCAGGCGGGCGAAGTAGCTGGCGATCAGGTTGTTTTCGGGCCACCAGGGCTGCTGGTAGAACACGTCCTGGGGGAAGTCGCGCTTGCGCTCACCGCGCATGCTGTACAGCGCCAGGTGCGGATTGTTGAGGGTGATGCCCAGGACGAATGCCCAGTCGCCGATCCACTTGCGGCCGGTGTGGGCGAAGTCCTGCCCTGAGCAGCCGTAATTTTCACATAGGGCGCGTGGCTTGGCTGTCTGACAGACAGCGCTGTCGAGCTGCTTGACGGTCAGCACGGTGCCGGCCCCCGTGTTAATGCTGCGGCCCAGCTTGTCGATGCCGGGGATGTGCATGTAAGGGTAATGAGGCATGGCCGCACCGATGGCCTTAACCTGGGAGAGCAGGGTGTCTTCCTCCAGGTAGTGCCCGGTGTAGGCGACGCCGTGCTCGCTGCACCACTGGTAGATCTGCTGGGTATAGCTCTCCACGAAGCGCTGGGTGACCGTGCGCCAGTAGTCATAGCGCAGGCGGTGGTAATCGCCTGTATCGAAGAACAGCGATGGCAGGTGGGGCAGCAGGTCATAGCCGCGGCGCTCGATGAAATAAGCCGGGAAATCCTCCACCCAGGGGATGGACGGCTGTCCGGGGTAGGTATGGCCCACAGGCATCCAGATCGTGGGCTCGTCGGTGAAGACGCCGGGCACTGTGGACCCCATATCACGGCCGAGCGCCTGGGCATAAGCCTGGTGGGTCGAATCCAGGAAGGCACGCACGGCTTTCGGGTTCATCAGGCTCAGGTAGGCGTAATCGTTGAACCACGGCACCCCCAGCGGCATGGTCTGTGGGTAGAACTGGACCAGACGGTCGGTGCTATCCCTGAACGGAGGAGGGTCCTCGGGGCGGATGTCCACCAGTTGGCCGTCGACCTCGCGCGCCGCGAACGTGGCAATGCGCTCGCTCACCAGCGCTGGGCGGTTGTCCACCTTGCAGATCAGGTACTGCAGGCGGTAAGATGGATCAGGGGCCACACTCAGGCCGCCGGCAAACCCGCTGGGCCACTTATCCTCGTCATATAGCCAGGCACCCATGCCGCGCCGGTGGGCCTCATCAACGCAGGCGCGCACGCAGTCCATCCACTGCTGGCTCATGTAGGGGGTGCGCAGCCCGACCCGGGAGTGCATGAAGAAGCCGCCCCAGCCGGCCTCGTCCATCAGGGCCACCTGGCGGCGCAGCTCCTGGGGATCGAGGGCATCGTTCCAGGACCAGAACGG
>CAZPWU010000194.1:0-5166 GCA_964590325.1 uncultured Anaerolineaceae bacterium
CCAACAGGAAGCCAATACCATCAACATATGTGATAGTCCAGTTTGCTGGCTTAAAGGTGCTGATAAAATTCGCCAGGCCATTGAGAAGGAACTTGCCGGTGCCCCGAAATGGACGATCGAACGCACAAGCTGCCTTGGATTATGCGATCGCGCCCCGGCCGCCCTAATAAACGATGAACAAGCTGGCCCAATAACCGATGACCATATAGCCGATCTTCAGGTTGACTGGCGCGGACAGATTCCTGATTACACTCAACCTCGTCCAGGTGAAGTGCGCGTTATGACGGCTCAGAGCGGCATAGTAGACCCCGACTCCATTGCATCTGCCTTGTCCCATGGTGCCTACCAGGGTTTGCGAGTGGCCTTAAGCCGGACTCCCGACTCTGTGGTTACTGAGGTCGAAGTTTCTGGCTTGACAGGGCGCGGCGGTGCTGGCTTCTCGGTAGGACGGAAGTGGCGTTTCGTCGCCCAAGCCAACCGCCCACCCAAATATATCATCTGTAACGCTGATGAATCAGAGCCTCTGATCTTCAAGGACCGCGTCCTGATCGACACAAACCCTCACCAAATTTTAGAGGGCATGGCGATCGCGGGCTATGCGACCGGAGCAAGTGAGGGCTTTATTTATATCCGTGGTGAATATCCCACACAGGCTGCTCGTCTACAAAATGCGATAGAACAAGCCGAAAAAATGGGTTGGCTAGGAAATAATATCCAGGAAAGTAATTTCTCCTTTCACATACACATTCATCGCGGGGCTGGTGCTTACATCTGTGGTGAGGAAACGGCTCTTATCGAATCCATGGAAGGTAAACGCGGCGAACCCCGTCTGCGTCCACCCTACCCGCCAACAAATGGATATCGGGGGATGCCAACCCTGGTAAACAACGTTGAGTCTTTTGCTGCTGTGCCGTCTATCCTCAGCAACGGTGCCACATGGTACCGTTCTCTCAGCACATATCCAACCCCGGGGACAAAATTATATATCCTTCTTGGGCATATCAACCAACCCGGTTTATTTGAAGCCCCATTTGGATTGACACTTCGCAAGGCAATCAGTGAATATGGCGGAGGGATGAAGACCGGATCGACTTATTACTTTGCCCTGACAGGCGGTGCAGCCGGTACCATTGTCCCTGGGTCTCTTCTGGATATTCCTATTGACTACTCCTCAGCTTCGAAGGGTGTATCACTTGGTGCAGGCGCATTTTTAATTTGTGATCAGACCGTCTCTCCGGTCGAATTACTACGGGAGATTTTGCATTTCTTCGCAGTCGAATCCTGCGGGAAATGTACCCCCTGTCGGGTCGGCACATACCGATCGCTGGAGATCTTGACCCACATGGCCTCAGGTTTAGGGAAACCTGGCGATTATCAGGAGTTGACTAGATTAGCTGATGTCATGCAGGATGCATCATTCTGTGGTTTGGGGCAATCTGTGGCAATCCCTATGAAATCCGCTTTGAGCCATTTTCCAGAGTTATTTCAAACCAAGGAAATGCGGTAATATATAATCAGGGTAGAGTGATCAGGTAACTTATATGGCTGTTAAACTCACCATTAATAATCAATCCATCGAGGTCAGCGAAGGACAAACTGTCCTGACTGCAGCACGCCAGTATGGAATCATCATACCAACGTTGTGCTATCATCGCGATCTGACTCCAACAGGTAACTGCCGCATCTGCGTTATCGATGTCCAGGGACAGCGGTTTTTACAAGCCGCGTGTGTCACCCCAGTATCGGAGGGGATGGTGGTTAATACTGAGAACCAGCGCGTGGTTCAATCCAGGCGGACAACTCTCGAAATGATGCTAGCTAACCATCCCCAAGACTGCCTGGTCTGTGATGCCAGTGGGTCATGCGAGCTACAGGACCTGGCTTATGAATATCAGGTTAAAGTTCCTGATTGGGGGAGCCATGGAACTCGCTATCCCGTGGACAGCGACCCGAACCCATTTGTGCGTGTGGATTTCAATAAATGCATCCTCTGTAGACGATGCGTCCTGGCCTGCGCTGAGGTCCAGGGGCGTTTTGTATGGGGGGTGGCCTATCGCGGTGTTAATGAGCAAATTGTAGCTGGGGTCGGAACAACGATGCTCGAGGCGCGCTGCGAATCATGCGGTCAATGCGTAGCATACTGCCCTACTGGGGCATTAAGCGACAAAATGTCTTATGGCTTAGGTCGAGCCCATCAAGTAACCAAGGTTACTACAACCTGCAGTTATTGTGGTGTAGGCTGCCAGTTCGACTTAAACATCCGGAACAACCACATCATCGGGGTCACATCGAATCCCAATTCACCGGTGAATGGGATGGCGCTTTGTGTCAAAGGCCGCTATGGCTATGATTATGTCCACCATCCTGAGCGGTTGAAAAAACCCCAAGTTCGGAAGTACTTGTTAGACGGATCACCCAGGCCGGATAAGCGCGGCGAATGGGTAGAGGTAGATTGGGATACCGCTCTCGATATCACTGCTCGGAAGCTTAGTGAGACACGGGATACCTATGGCCCTGACAGTGTGGGGGTACTCACCTCTGCAAAATGCCTGAACGAGGAAAATTTCCTGATGAATAAGTTCGCCCGGCAAGTTATTGGGACGAACAATATCGACCACTGTGCCCGCCTCTGACACTCCAGTACCGTGGTCGGTCTGACCACCTCCTTCGGTTCCGGCGCGATGACCAATTCAATGGATGACATCGCTAACCAGGCAGCAGCAATGCTGATCATTGGATCAAACACGACTGAGCAGCATCCGGTGTTCGGAACGAAGATCCGCCAGGCGGTATTGAAACGTCATGCCAAATTAGTAGTCGCTGACCCACGCAAAATTGAAATCACTGAGTTTGCGACTATCCATCTGCAACATCGCCCCGGCACCGATATTGCTCTGCTCAATGGCCTGATGAATATCATCTTAGAAAAAGGCTGGGAAAACCGGAAGTTTATCGAAGCGCGCACAGAAAATTACGATGAATTCAAAGCGGTTGTTGATCATTATCCATCCGAAAAAGTAGCTGAGACCACTGGAATTCATAAAGATTTGCTATATCAGGCAGCCGAAGTCCTGGCAACCAATAAACCCATGGCGGTAATGTGGGCGATGGGGATAACTCAACACATCGTTGGCGTCCGTAACGTAATGGCTTTAGCTAACTTGCAGATGCTGTTGGGTAATATCGGTATCTCAGGAGGAGGCGTCAACCCGCTACGCGGCCAGAATAATGTACAGGGAGCTTGCGATATGGGAGGGCTGCCGAACGTTTATCCGGGTTATCAATCGGTGACGAATGAGGAGGCGCGTAAAAAATTTGCATCTGCATGGGGTGCACCCATGCCAGATAAGGTCGGCATGACGGTCACGGAGATGATACCAGGCATTCCATCGGGTAAGATCAAAGCGCTCTATATCCTTGGAGAAGACCCGGTGATGAGTGACCCGGATACAAACCATATCCGTCACTGCCTGGATGCATGTGACTTTATTGTATTACAGGAGATCTTCCCCTCCGAAACGTCCCGATATTCTGATGTGCTTCTGCCTGGGGCGAGTTTCGCCGAAAAAACCGGGACATACACAAATACAGAACGGCGCGTCCAAATGGTCCGCAAGGCAATTGAACCACCTGGGATGATGGAAACGATTCATCCATGGGAAGATTGGTTGATCACCTCTGAGCTTGCCAGGCGAATCCTCTCCCGTGGAACGCGAAAAGTGGAGGATGGGGTTTATGCCAAATGGGATTATGCGAAAACTACCAAAATAATGGATGAGATTGCCGCGCTAACACCCAGCTATGCTGGAGTCAACCATGCCAGGCTGGAACGCGGTGAATGTTTACAATGGCCGGTCAGGGATGTCAACCATTCCGGCACACCGATATTACATACGGCCCAATTCGCCCGTGGCCGGGGGAGGTTTACAGCTATCGAACATATTCCACCAGCTGAGCTACCAGATAATGATTTCCCCATGATCCTGAGTACCGGACGTGTCCTCTATCATTGGCATGGGGGAGAACTGACACGCCGTGCCAAAGGATTACTTGAAATATATGACCGCGCACTTGTCGAAGTGAACCCAGAAGATGCTGAACACCTCGGCATCAACGGTAATCAACGCGTGCGCATCACATCCCGACGCGGAAGCATCATAGCTGAAGCATGGGTGACCGACCGCGTCTTACCAGGGATGGTCTACGCCAACTTCCATTTCCCCGACTCAGCAGTCAATGAGTTAACGATCGCTGCATTAGACCCGATCGCCAAGATCCCTGAATATAAAGTCTGTGCAGTCAGGGTAGACGTTGTGGAAGAATCAGAATAACTAAAATCTAAGATCCTATGGATGTACTGTTAATTTTTAACTATGCACTCCAACGGGAGTATGAAGGCAAGCGGTTCTTTATTGAAAACGCTGATCGGCTGAGCCATGCCTCGGCTATCAATGCCTTTAAAAGGCTGGCTGATGAAGAACAGAAACATATTGACTTCATCCAGAGCCAGATCGAGGGATTGAATGAAGGAAAAGCCCCCAGTTCAGCAATGGGTGATGAACTTGAAAAGGCTGGTTTCTTTTCACAGAGGGCTGTTTCTGAAGTGATCGATCAGACCGTACTGGAATCCATGGTCCCCGACTTGCCCATACTCCGTATGGCTTATCTTATTGAACGCGATTTCGCAGAATTTTATGAGATGGCAGCCTCCAAAACTACAGACGAGGCTAAAAAGGTTCTCGAAATGCTTGCGCATTGGGAACGCATACACGAAAAATTATTCAAACAATTCCATGATAAAGCATTTGAAGAATATGCTCAAATGCCTTGGGGAGGTTAATTATGACCACTGAAGTACGAATCGATGCCCTACTTCCTGCCGAAATGGCGCGCCGAGCCGAGTATCTGGGTGTCCGCAAAGCAGAAATGCCATTCCTGCCCATGTTTACCCTGGCGATTCTGGCAGGTGCATTTATCGCCTTGGGTGCTATTTTCGCCACAACTGTCAGTGCAGGCAGCATGGCGGTAAAAGCAGCCGATTCAGCCGCTCAGTTTTCTCCATTAACTGCCAGCTTACCCTACGGAGTCGTCCGATTATTAGCAGGGATGGCATTCTGTCTCGGTCTGATCCTGGTGGTGGTGGGCGGCGCCGAGCTCTTCACCGGC
>CAZPWU010000195.1:0-3278 GCA_964590325.1 uncultured Anaerolineaceae bacterium
GTGTAGCGTAATACGCGATTCATGGCATTTCTCCAGCAAAAAGCATAACACGACCTGGATAAAAATGTCCTTATCGCATTATAATCTTTACCCTAAGGGAACATTAAGGTTAACCATAAAGGCGAATCGGGAGGTTTGCGGGTGGGGTCCACACCCAAACCTCCCGATTCGCCAAAATTCCTCTCTAAAAGGGGTTAGATAAGTGCTTCTTTGTCCGCCCTGGCAAAGTGGACCCGATAAGCGGTGCTTTCATCGAGCAATGCTTTGAGCCATCGCGTGATCTCACCGAGATCAGAGGCTGCCTGGTGGATCCCTTTCTCCAGGATGATCTCATCGCCTTGCTCGCTTTGAATCGTGAGATGCCCGTGCGCTGCCAACCAGGCTAACCCCTTACGGACCGTCGCTTCACGCTGGGCGGTAGCAGCCGCTAATGCCGAAATCGTAAGCTGACCCTGGTTGGACCGCAAGGCATATTTAGCCAGGCCAGTCAGGCGTCTTAAGAAGGCGTCCAGGGCATCGGTCCCCGGGTCGGTGCCGAATAGATAAATGATCTCGGGTGAGGTTTTCTCGAGTGCAGCTTGGAAAACCTGTTGATCTGGGGGAGTAGTCCAGACGGCCAACGCACGGCAGGGTTCTAACTCATAGCGCGTATGGCTGGGGATAAGTCGTCTGGCTTCAGCTTCGCACCAAACCTGGACCTCCCCTTGAGACTGCAGCTTCTCGAGGATAGCCAGCGGAAGGGGCTGGCCGCGGTAATCCACCACCTCGATCACCCGTGCCTGCGCTTTGAGTGAGACGGCTGTTTCTTCCAGCGGGCGGGCATCTATCCACTCGACCTCGATCTCGCGCTGGCTGCGGTAGTTGCTGGTGCGCACCGTATAGGCCAGGTCAAAGCGCCCCTGAGGCAGTTCCGACTGTGTCGCGGTAACAGACTCACCCCCTTGCCACCAGATCACCTTCCGAGTGGTGCCCTGCTCATCTTCTACGATCAACTGCAGGTGCTCATCGTTGCGGCCAACCGTTGAATGACTCTTCAGCGTCAACCCCTTGCTGGCGAGAGTCAAAGCGGGGTTTCCAGGCCCGAAGGGGGCCATCCGCTCCAGGTCCTCGACCAGCTCCAGGGAGAGGTCAGCCAGAGGCAGATAGCCGTCGATGCGCAGGCTGGATACGGTTTTCGTATCCCCGAGCATTTCACGCACGGTACGGGAAAGGGCGCGGCGGAATCTGGCGATGCGCGCCTCGACCGGGGCAGGCTCAGGCTCCATGGATAACCCGGCAGCCATCGGATGACCGCCAAAGCCGGCTAACATCTCGCCATGGGCAGCGATTGCGGCGGTGATATTGCAGCCATCAACCGAGCGGGCCGAGCCGCGCGCCATCTCCCCCGGCGGTGTAGAGAACAAGACGGCCGGCCGTCGGTAACGTTCCACCAGGCGGCTGGCGACAATGCCGATCACGCCGCCGGGCCAGGAGGAGTGGGAGAGCATGAGCACAGCCTCGTCTAATAAGGTGGGGTCACGTTCGATCTGGCTCAGGGCAGCCTGATAGACCTGGTCCGTCAGCAACCTGCGCTGGGTGTTCAACCCCTCCATCTGGGTCGCCAGCACGCGGGCATTGGTCAAGTCTTCTGTGATCAGGAACTCGACCACCGGGTTGGCGTCTGCCAGGCGGCCCAGTGCATTCAGGCGCGGTCCCAGCACAAAGCCGATATGGGTCTCGGTGATCCAGGCCGGGTTGAGATCAGCCAGCTCCATCATCATCTTCAAACCCAGTCGATGTGTTTCTCGCAGTGCAGCCAGGCCGCGTTGGAGCAGGTAGCGGGCCTCCCCGGTCTGGATAGCCAGGTCGGCGACGATCCCCAGTGCTGCCAGGTCCAGATATTGCGCGATGGTTTGCTTCCGGCCTGCCCGGCAATACAGCTCCTCGGCAAGTTTGTAGGCCACCCCGACCCCGGGCAACGTGCTTAATGGGTGACCTTGTGCAGTAATCAGTTTAGGGTTGACAACGGCGAAGGCTTCTGGCAGTTCCGGCGGTAGGTCGTGGTGGTCGGTGATGATCACCTCCACCCCCCGCTTTTTAGCGAAACTAACGGCATCGTGGGCGGTAATTCCGGTATCGCAGGTTAATATTAACCTGGCACCCTGAGTGATCATCTGCTCCAGGGCTGGCAGGTTGACCCCATGAGATTCAGTCTCGCGGATGGGGATATGGTAGATGACGTTTGCGCCCAGGTCTCGCAGTGTCGAGACGAGCAGGGTGGTCGCCGTCTGCCCGTCCACGTCAAAGTCGCCCCATACGCACATGGGTATTTTACGGCGGATAGCCTCTCCCAAATGAGCGGCCGCCTCTGCCAACCCAGGCAGTTCGGAGGGCGGTGTGGGCTGGTAGTGAGCAGGATCGAAGAACGCCTGGGCTGTTGCGGGGCTGGTGATGCCGCGCTGGACCAGGACTTTCGCCACCAGCGGATGCCCACCGATGGCAGAGGCGAGTGCCTCAGGGATAGGGGTATCTTGAGGTTCGAGCCAGGGTCTCATTAAAACTCTATCTCGGCAATCTGTTCGAAGTCAAGGGCAGCTTCCAGTTCCTCGGTCGTCTCCAGGTCAGTTTCCTTATCACCCAGGTCACCCGCCTTCACCCCTCGCTGACAGAGCGAACGGTAGGTGCAGAAACGGCAGCGTTCCTCATGCGGAGTCAGGTGGAAATCATCCGTCCCCAGGCTCTGGATCTCGGCGATGAGCGAGGCCAGGTATTCGCCGTCTTTTTTAAACTGGGATGGGCTGTGGGGGAAACGCTCCGCTTCGGTCGGGAAATTAGCAAGCCAGTAGATCATCTCGACCTGGTCGGGTTGGAACGGCTGTCCCTGGTTGAGATGAGCGCCGGCTTGTACCAATAAATAGGGGTAGACGCGGGTCTGCAGGCGCTCTGCCAGCCATTGGCGCCTGGGTTTTTTACGGGAGGTCTTCCAGTCCAGGATGACTGCGCGCGGTCCGGGTAAGATGATGATCAGGTCGTATTTGGCGACCAGACGCTGCCCAGCAAGCGGAGCCGACAGGATGATCTCGGGAGCTATAACTTTACGGTCTCCCAGGCCAGCCAGGCCCTCTCTGGAAAAATCCAGGTAATTCTGCCACCAGCGTTCCAGCTCTTCGTCTTTTGCCATTATGGAGAGGCGATCGGCCGGTACACCCAACAAGTGCTGCTGGATCAGGCGATGGAATAGCGCCCCCTGCTGGAGGTCGCGCTCGAGGTGCGGCGTGGGCTCCACGCCCGCCGCGAAG
>CAZPWU010000195.1:3288-5143 GCA_964590325.1 uncultured Anaerolineaceae bacterium
GGCTTCGAGTGCTGGCCAGGCCAGGTGCAGCAAGTAGCGTAGCTGAAAGCGCCGGCGGCAGTCCACGTAGTCCTGCAGGCTGCCTTGGGAGAAGTGGAGTGGCGGTTGAGGGTTGGAAATAGCTGTCTGCATGTATAAGACCTTATCGAGCGTAATTGGCAAGCTTCTTTTCTAAATATGTCTGCAGGGCGACGAAGGGGAGTGCTGGTGTCTGGCTGCCGTCCCGCCCGGTGTTCCAGGTGACGACCAGCTCCTTTTTGGCGCGCGTGATGCCCACATAAAAGAGCCGCAGCCTCTCAGAGATATAGTCCAGGCGTGCTTTCTGGGTTGGCGTACCCTCCTGGTACCAGGTATACTCATCCGTTGAGAATGCCGCATCCAGTTGCGCCAGGGCTTCGGCCTCCAGGTTCAGGTGATCGCGCACGAACCATTTCTCCGCGATATAACGGTCGTAGCCCACGCCGGAGGGGAAGTCGTAGTTGTTGACCGACATCAGGTAAACCCGGTCCCATTCCAGTCCCTTGGCCTTGTGGATCGTAGCGACGACCACCTTACCTTTGTGCCGGTCGGGGTCGAAGCCGATGTCGTCGTCGCTGAAGCCCAGGAAGCGGCGCTCGTTCCTGGCGACCACCGCCAGCTCTTCGGTCATCTCCGGCAGGCGCCAGTCCAGGTGGGCTTCGCTCACGCGCCGCAGGGTTACCGCCAGCTTGTGGGTGATCGCCAGGTCAGCCGGCTCGGTGAACAGGTCTTGCGCCAGGGTCAGGATGATCTGGTCGATCGGCAGGAGGGCCGTCCCCAGCCAGCGCCGCGCCACCTCCCGGAACCGGGCCAGCTCCTCCTGGTACTCCTGCAGGTCCGCTCCCAGGCTGGCGATCCAGTCCTGGTCGAGGCGCGGCCACAGGTAGTCCTCCACATGGTGGCATTTGCGCAGCAGTTCGGCGACATGGTCCTGGCGCGATTTAGCGCCCTCCTCGTCCTGATCGGCACGCCGCCATACCCGGTAGGCAGTGGCCAATTTGGAAGACGACTGCGGGTCAGACAGATACTTGACCACGTTGCCCAGGGCTCCCGCCGCGGCGCGCGTGGCATTGGTGCTGCGCAGAATCTCCACGTAATCCAGGCCGCGCCGTTTGAGCTCGTTGACCAGGTCGAAGCCGCGCTGGTTGCGCGGCACCAGGACAGCCACGGTCCCGTCCGGGTGCTCCGGCAGCCAGCGTTCAAGCGAGTCGGCCACAGCCTGGACCTCTTCCTGTGGTGAAAATTTCTGAGATATAAGATGGATCTTGCCGGTAGGGCGTTTATCCTCTCCCTGAGATCCGGCTCCCTCATCATCGAGTGGGTTAGGCTGCGGGTCGCGACGCGGCGTGGGCCTGATGTGGGGCAATGTTAACGCCTCCCGTACAACAGGCAGCGGGTGATCCTTCCGCGTCCAATCGATCAAGTAATTCGCCAGCTCGATAATTCTGCGCGTGGATCGTCCCGAATTCGGCAGCTCTTTGGAGATGACGTCGGACCGCTTCAGGAAATCACGCAGGTACTGTGGGCTGGCGGTGGTGAAGGTTTCGTAGATGGCCTGGTTAGGGTCACCGACGCGCACCCAATTCCCGTCTTCGCCGACTAGCAGGCTGAGGATCTCCTCCTGCAAGCGGCTGCTGTCTTGGGCTTCGTCTTCCAGGATATAAGGCCACTGCTTGCGCAGGCGCTCCAGGTATTTCTCGTCGAGCTGCAAAGCCTGGAGAGCCAGGCGGATCAGGTCATCAAAGTCCACCGCGCCGCGGTAGACCAGGGCACGCTGATAATCGGCATAGATAGCGCAGCCCATATCGGCCAGGGGCAGCGGTACGGGAAGCTCCTC
>CAZPWU010000196.1:0-1625 GCA_964590325.1 uncultured Anaerolineaceae bacterium
GTCATTGGACATCGTCAAAACCTCTTAATTTCAACCGCCCTCTCGAAGTTCTACAGTCGCTTCTACAATCTGACCAAGCATTCGTCCATCATAAGTGACATCAGCAGTGATCGCAATACGCGGATACTGGAACTTGTATGTATCGGGAATGTGTACATTAACGTAAGCCATGGCTCGTGCATGCGGTGGCAAGTTCAGCTCGACACTCTTTGGATTAGATAGCCAACCATTGGGCAACACAAGTTCAACTCTGGCCTGAACTATTCGGTCAAGGAAGTTCGTCATCCGCACCTGTAAGTCAAATGTATCTCCAGGCTGAGCCAACGATTGGTAGGGGTAAATCTGTACCCAGCTTGGTTCTAAACCAAAGTTCGCTTCACTCGGTAATAACATCTCGAAGAGTTGCGTCATCTCCTCAGCCTTGCGCGCGAAGTTCCGGTATATTGATGGTTTGACTTCGCGTTGTAGGTCGTGACCTGTGCATAAGATTTCGGGCATGTATTCCAGATAAATACGGGCAGTCTGCTGGTGACTCGTCTTGTGCACGTGGTTGCGATAGATTAAGCTGGGGGTACTTGCATCAAGCGGAAATATGTTATCACCCGAGAATGCTACTGAATGACCGTCGATCACTCCAAACATGCCCATATGATAGTCAGCATGTCCGGGAGTGTAGCGAATAGTGAATTCGAGTCCCTCCCAAGTTAGTTGCTCCCCATCGTGGAAGGTCCGCTGTACGTGGATTGGCTTGGGGAGCACACAGCCTATCAATTCACCGCGTGGATTCTCGAGTATCTCGCGCATATTCTCGTAAGACCAACATTCAACCCCGAACTGCTGTTGTAAATATGGGATCCCGTTGATATGATCATCGTGGTAATGGCTCGGCAACACAGCTTCGATCTTGCGCACACCATATTGGTCGCGCAGCCGTTCCAGTGAGTGTTCAATGAAGCGGATACGCTCTCCATCCTCAAAGTGTCGGTTAGCCGGTGAGAACAAGGAAAAATTCGGTGCACCAAAGTCCACCATTAAGGCTTTACCATTGTTAGAGCTGATCACGTAAAAGTAGGAACAGGCGTAAGTCGCTGCCAGGAGGTGAGGTAGCACAGGTACGAAATCGATCTCATCCACTGGAAGCATCCCATTACTCATCAACTTAAAAAAACTGGCCAGATTATCACGTGTCTTTCGGATGGCTAATGTTGGGTCAGCCATTGGCTCCCCATGGGATGGGCAGATTATCTGTGGCTGACGACTATTCAAGTTCCTCAGGGATAGGATGGCTGCTTCCACTCCGTCCAAAGCCCCATAGTTATACTGCATATCGTACATGGTGAGCACTTTCCCTGGAGCGTAAAGAAGGTCCCCGGTAAATGCCACATTTTTCCCATCCACCATAACCAGCAGCGTCAACGAACCCAGGGTATGACCAGGAGATGGCAAGATTTTAAATTCATAAGGTCCCCACCACCAAGTCTCGAAATCCTCGAGGACACCCGCAACAGGGACATTCTGAGTTAGTGAGAAGTATGTGTTGCGCACGTTATACATATCGAACAACTGCTTGGTGGTCCAGAACAACTCTGCTCTATCGAAGTATCGCCGTTCATGTTCAGGTACCC
>CAZPWU010000196.1:1635-5142 GCA_964590325.1 uncultured Anaerolineaceae bacterium
ACTGATCACGGTGATGGTGCGTATGTAGGATTGCATGTACCCGATGGATTCCGATCTCACCCAAGTGGTCGAGAACCGCGCCCGTACCGAAATCAACGAGCACTGCTTCACCATCATGAATCAGGGCATAGACATTACAGGTATCTTCAAAATAATAGAGATGATCGGAAAGGATCTGCCAATGTTGTGTATTCATATTACAACTCCTCCACATCATAATCTATAAAAATTGGTTGACCCACGGTTAGCATAAACCCTTTGGTGCTGTTGGCGAATTGGTCATGCCAGAGCTAAAGCTACCAAATGAAACAATCTTGTTTGCGAACGATGTGATTCTCCCAACCAATCCATCGCTCGTTTCAAGTTAATCGCTGCCGCAGTCAAGAAATGATGGAGATGGGTTTTAGTCGTCCCGCGGTATCGGCTTCGACGCATCCCTAATTTGTCTGTAGCCTGGCCAATCGTGCTTTCAATGCTGGATCGAATCGCATATTGCTCTTTGAATGGTTCCATTTGCTGATGTTGGCGAGCAGCTTGGACAGCCAGTTGTTGATCCTTATGGTGAAGTGTTAGACATCGGGTGGCTGTTTTGCTCCGGGTACAGCGCGGTCTGACTTCACAGGTCAAACAGTCTTTCTTGCGGAACTGAACCTGGAGGGTGGGTTTGCCTCTGGGACCCCTTTCCTGAACCCCAGCTAGAACTGGTTTTACCCGCACGGTGTAAAAACTCCATCCTTCGGCTTCTGAAGAGGATAAACAATTTTACACCGTCCCATCGGCTTGGGTTAGCCTATTAAGCTTTATCTGGAAGGTAGATTTCAGGTAGATTTGTGTGCTGAGAGATACTATACCGACGTTCTTCCAGGACAGAGTCTCCATATATAGTTTTTACACCCTACGGGTTTTACGCTATGGCATGCCGCATGCAAACATGCGTCACACGCCCGATATCCCCCAGTGTTTGCTAAGCCGACCAAGCAGCCCTTGACCGCGGATATGAAAATATTGTAAGATTGTATTGGATATCCACGAAATGAAAAATGCATTCGGG
Organism: uncultured Anaerolineaceae bacterium; assembly: GCA_964590325.1. Lineage (GTDB taxonomy): Bacteria > Chloroflexota > Anaerolineae > Anaerolineales > UBA4823 > CAZPWU01. The sequence continues at coordinate 2,687 of CAZPWU010000196.1, forward strand.
ATGTAAGTAAATTGCCAGGATAAAACCGGAGGCTTTTAAAAGATGATCGTTAACTTTTATGCGACCCTGCGCCAAGTGGTAGGCAACCGTCAAGTTGAATTTCCGGCACCATCGGGCAGCACGCTACGCCAGCTCATTGCTGAAATAGTCAAACGCTACCCCGCTCTGCGCGCCGAGATGCTTGACGCCCACGGCAATCTTTTCCGACACATCCACATTTTTGTCAATGGTCGCGACAGTACCATCCTGGATGGATCGTTGGACACTGTCCTTGCGCCAGGTGATACGATCTCTATATTTCCCCCAGTAGGTGGTGGTTAGCGAAATAAAATCGATCGGGCAAGCAGTTTGACTTGCCCGATCGATTTTTCTAAATAATCTCCAGTTCCTTCAGCTTGGCCTCCGGGACAACCCCGTTGATCCAACCGCGCTCTTGATAATACTCTTCCAGCATCAGGTCAAGCTCGCACACCTGGCCAGTGGATCCTGGGCCTGTCGCGGGTTCCTTCAGGAAGCGCTCAGGTAGATAATCACTCCCCTCCCGAAAACCGTTCAGGTTATTGTAGTAGCGCTCCAGGTTCCATACGCGCTCGCCAACTTTAAGCAGATAGGCTGCGTCGGCTTCCATGCCGGTGACCGCTGAAAATTGTGCTGCAAAGGTATCCAGTGATTCGGCAAAGGTAGCAAATTTGCATACGTCGAGGCAGTCGGTGACGGTATGCACATGCTGGAAAATGACCACCAACTTGCCTTTGCCTTTCCACTCCAGCGGATCGGTGATGGTCGATGGGCCAAGCACGTTGCCGAGCACTTCGGCAGCCGGAGTATAGGCTCGTAGGTGACATGCACCGCGGTTGCTGGTGGCGTAACCCAGACCCATACCTTTGATCCCGCGCGGGTCATACGCCGGGATGGCCATGCCTTTTACGGTCATGGAGATCTCGGGGTGACCGAAATGCCTGGCAGCTCTTTCTGTGCCCTCCGCCAGGATATCCCCGATTCCCTGACGCATACCGACCTTATCAACCAGCGCCACCATTCCCATATAGTCCCCCCATGCCAGGCTTCCAGCACCGTTGGTATAACCCTTCTCGCTGGCTTCCATAAACATCGAGAGCACATTGCCCATTTCAATGGCATCCATGCCGTAGTCGTTGCATTGATCGATTATCTTTGCCACGCTGGGGGCATAATCATTACCGCAGTTGGCGCCCAACGCCCAGGCTGGTTCGTACTCCAGGCTCTCCATGTGCAGGCCGGAAAATGGGCCGTCCTTTATCTCCACCTCTTTCTTGCACGCCACCGGGCAGGCATGGCAGGTGGGATCCTCCACCAGGATAGTCTCTTTCACCCGCTCGCCGCTAATCGCTTCATGCTCGGGGAAGAAGGTGGTTTGGGAATTGTTCGTAGGCATGGCGCCGATGACATTGATCATGTTCATCAAGACGTTGGTGCCATACACCGACAATCCACCTTTACGCGGCGATGTTACTACGCGCGTGTCACTCAACTCTCTCAGCGCTTTAGCATGCGAATCTTTCCAAAGCTCTCTGTTGATCGCTTTGGGCATCTTTTTCTTAGCCTGGATCACAATCGCCTTAAGCAGTTTGCTCCCACCCACGCAGCCAGTGCCGCCTCGCCCGCTGGACCGGTCATTTTCATTCATCCAGTTGGCGAAGAGGTTTAACTTCTCACCCGCCTGTCCTATGGCGATTACACTGAGGTCCTTCTCGCCATATTTTGCCTGGAAGAATTTGACCGTCTCGTGCACGCCTTTACCCCACAGTTCCGAAGCATCCAGGAGCTCGACCTTCCCCTCAGTTACAAAAGCATATACAGGTTTCGATGCTTTGCCTTTAAAGATCAAGCCATCAAAGCCAGCCCAGCGCAGACGCGCGGCCGACCAGCCTCCGTGGTGACTATCGGTGATCGTGTTGGTTTGCGGGCTTTTCGTTACGACCGCCATCCGGCCGCTAAGGTTCACCTCCGTACCAGTTAACGGTCCATTCATAAAACATAGAATATTATCTGGGGAGAGTGGATCGACCAACGGTCCATTCTCAAAGACGTACTTTACTCCTACGCCTCGACCGCCGATATATTTCCGCTTCCAATCATCTGGGATGGCCTCGTAAGTCACCGAACCATCAACCAGATTGATCTTGGCAATCCAATCAGCATATCCACCAAGTGTCATTCTTACCTCCTTTGATTTGTTAATTAATCGGGTGTGAACAGCGATGGTTAAGGATTGAGAATATCATTATAGCGTATTAATCTCTGTATCTCAATACCCGAACCACCCTGAACTTGGATTATTCTCTTGAAATATTGTGACCTTAATTCTCTCATTGTTTTTATGTCCTACTCACATTCCCACCTAACTTAGAAGGGCGTGCTCGCCTGCCCAAACTCTGCAAAGGGATGGGATGACCAAACGAGATGGTTTGATCATC
>CAZPWU010000197.1:0-5131 GCA_964590325.1 uncultured Anaerolineaceae bacterium
GGATGCACAGACTGACGATCGCCCAGCTTTGTACAAACACACTACCGTCCTCCAGCAGGTGGTACAGGGCAGTAGTTAATGATCCCGCTTCTTCTTTAAACACCGCCAGGTTACCGAAGATCATCGCCAGGTGCCATCGCACCATCGGCACTGCATCCTTCTTGGCCTTCTCGATGAGCTGACCCAGGTAAGGCCGCATCATCTCAGGATGCGAACGCGACACTCTCTCCAGCGCGTGAGCCGCCCTCGCTCGGACGACATCGTCCGGTTCGCCCAACCCTGCCACCAGGTCCAGGATTAAGGTTGGGTTTTCGATGACCTGGTCGGCGGCTTCGTTGGCCCTCCCGTCTGAGCGCAGGTCCCCGCCGGATAATAAGCTGAGAATTTCGTTCATTGGCTTGCCGTCGACTCCATCCCTGCCCTCATGCGCGCCAGCGCCGGGGTGGGGACATTTGTGCCGCTCCCAAGGGCAAGCAGCTCAGCGATCAGCAGCGCCATCTCCGGCTCAGCCTTGTCGGCATGCGTGAAGGCATACCCCACCTCTTTGCGCGCCAGCAGCCGCTGCATTAGAAAGACCAGCAGGAACTCCGGCAGGCGGATGTACAGCTTCGCAGCCGATGGGATGAGCGGGATGTTTTTCGCCTGCAGGATATGTAAGCTCTCGCGGATACCCTTAGCTGCCAGCCTCACATTCTTGCGGTCGCGCGCCAGGGAAAAGTTATCACCGCCCGCAAGGGTGAGCGCGCCAGCCAGGGGAGCGACGAGCGCCGCGTGTGTCTTGAGCCAGGCGTCGATGTTGGGACACAGCACCACGTTATAGCCGATGCTTTTGAGGACCTCGGCGATCTCCTCCAGCCGCGGGGTGATGGTACCGTCTACTTCGCCGATGGTGAAGGTAGATTTACGGCTCTCGTCTCCTTCCGCATAGCGTACTACAGGACCATCCGTGGTACCCCCGGCGGTTAAAAACCCCAGCAGCACTCGCTCCTGGGTCAGCGCCCTGATATACTCATCTGGCCCAGCTGCATTGTTGCCGATGAATAGAATATTCGGTGTGCAGCGGTTGGCTGCCAGGGATGGCAGCACACCCGGCACCTGGTGCTTGCCCACCACCACCATGATCAGGTCGTAGGCATCGTCCGGGCTTAATGTCTCAAGGACATTCACTTTCATCTCGCTGCGCTCATCGGTGACCATGTTTTCCAACACCAGGCCATGCTGGCGCAGGTCTTCCAGGCGCCGGCCGCGCGCCAGCAGCCAGACCTCCTGACCCGCACTCTGCAGCCTGGCCGCGCACAGACTGCCCAAAACACCCGCACCGCATATTAAGATTTTCATACTCGCCCTTTTTTGTGAGTTAGAGCTCCTCTTCTCCCCGGACTTTAGGAGAAGGCGGCGATCCCAAAGGTCAGCCCCTCGCCTGTGAACCGGCGAGACCGGCGCATGCGCTTGATCTCCCCGCGTTGGTCTGCCGCGCCCAGCAGCCAGGTGTAGATATAGTCAAAAATGATGGTGCTGCCCTGACCCGAATGGTTGGCCGCGAATGCCAGTGTGCTGTCGACGGCTTCGGGCGTCAGGTAGAGAGTGACGCCCTGCCAGATGAACAGGGTCTTCAGCCGCTGGTCATAACCGCACTCGTATAGCCGTTTTTCCAGTGTCTCGGTGGTGAAGTCAATCGGTACATAATACCGCTCGCGGGCGACGATAAACGCCCCCACCCCCGGGCCAGTCATTTCAGTGTAGCCGGTGTCGATGAGGAATTTGGCAAGATACCACAGCAGCGGGTTGGCGAACTGCCTGGCATAGGGGTCGTAACAGGTCCGTTCACCGGGAGGCTTCAGCGACTCGATACCACGCATGATGGCGATGCCCTCTGCGGTGATGCTGGATCGATTTTCTTTCACGCCCGCCTCCTTACTCCTCAAACCGACCCGGGAATCCGCTGATCTCTGCCTGTAGGACTTCTCTTCCTTCGCTGGTGATACAGCGGTATGCCAGGCGTGCCCATTGCCGGGCCTCGTCAACCTCTACAACGATCTACTTTTCCATGTTACGTCTCAAAAAGTCTCCGAGAACCAGGTAATGGAAATCTTTCCCTTGAAAGGCCATCACCGCCCCAGCAAGCCCATATATTACCATCGCAAATCCGATGAGAGCGATCAGGCCCAAGATCAGGAATGGGAAGAAGAACACCAATTCCGGACTTGAAAAATTCATATTGGAGACTGCTACTGCGAAGAAGCCCATCAGGAAGATCGATCCCACGTAGCAGAATCCGCCGGCGAACCCGAGGATCGGGAACACCAACTGATAGATCAGCGCCTGGAGGGATTGGAAAGCGACGTATTTTGATTTTTCTCTCTGCGTCACCCAGATGAGGATCGGGGCGATGACGCCCATCCCGGGGATCAATACAGACACGTGCGAGAGGGCTGCCATGACACGTTCGTCTTGGCTAGGGGAAGTAAGGCTTGGTGAGGGGGTGTCCATCGGATCTCCTTAAATTTTTATTCCATTTTACATCATCGCACCGGATTTGATTTAACAGCTCCTCCCACCCGGGCGACAGGCAGGCGCAGGCTGACAGACTCAAGAGTCTCGCTTTTCCTCGTATAGCCTCTTCGTCATCTCCGCGGCCTGCTCTGCTCCATAAGTCGGGTAGGGGAACCCCAGCTTTTCGGCAGTCTCGAGCGATAGCCAGCGGAACAGGTCCATGGTCGCAAATAAGGCTTGCCAGGTATCCTCCTCGTTATAATGGGCGTAGGTGGCTTTCAGCTCGCTTACGGCGCGCGGGTCTGCCCACTGTTCCAGGAAACGCCCCCGCATCCAGGTATCATGGTCCGGGCCTTGCGTGGCGTGTGCCTGCCATTCCAACATATATCGCATTCGTTCTTTCAGGTAGCCGTCGCAGCACGACTTCGCCCACCACAGCTCACCCCGCCGCAAATGTTTGGCGGTCCACAGCGTGTGATACCAGAAGTCGTTGACAACATTGAGGAACTCAGCCTGGGACGGGGGGTGGTACAGCGGAGTAGAAGATACCCCAAGCGACATCGTCGCGGCTATCCCGTCTTTATCCACGAGTAACCGTACCCCGCGGTCGATAATGGCGGTGAATCCAGCAGCCCCCTGCTGCACCGGCCAGGTCATTTTCCTGGGGAGCAGGTGCAGGAGCAGCGGAAACCGATTGCGCACCTGCAGGTAATAGCGGAGCTGCTGGACGATCCGCCTTGGGATGAGGGCGAAATCGACGTCCAACCCTCCCTCGAACAGGGTGCGGCGCTCCTTATCCCCTCCGGGGGTAGTCTCGAAGAAGGTGAGCAAGGGTTTGCCGATAGCTTCCAGCCAGTCGGTTCTTGAGACATAGCGCTCGATGTCGGAGGCGATGATGACGATATCCAGGTCTGACCATTCATCGGCGGGTCGCTCTGCCCGCGCTTGCGAGCCGATCACAATCGCCGCACGGATATTGGGCTCCCCTTGCGCCCAGGTTACGAAGTTCCCAATCAATTGATCATAGGTGAACGTGGTTTGAGCCATAAAGCCTATAGCTTTTTCCCTGCCATTTCTAGAGCTCTGGTTGCCTGGTGGATGTGCTGCAGGTCATGCTGGGCCAACCCCTGCAGGATGGCGCCGACCGTGCCCTGTCCGAAGTCGGTAGCGCTGGTGTCGCGCCGCAGCGCCTCGGGTGTGACGGTCTCGGCGAAAGCCAGCGTCCGGGCGTGGACTGCTTCCCAGGCGGATAAGACCGCTTCAAGGTCGTCACAAGGTACGCTACCCACCTCGGCGTAAGCGGGGTTGTTCGCCAGGAATTCGGGCAGCATGCCGTATTGGCTCCAGGGTTCCTGGTTGCCCAAAATCCAGCGGTCCGTGTAGAGCTGCTCAGCGAAGAGCAGGTGACGGACGTTCTCAAGCGCCGACCACTGGCCTTCGTCGGGTCGCCGGCACACAAGATCTGACCCCGCCGATCTCAGGGCAGCTCTGAAATCGGCCCGTACTTTCTCCAAATGCCCCAGCACGCGCTGCACCTCTTGCGGGTCGTAAATAACTTTCATGCGCAGGCGGACGCGCTCCGGGTCGTGCCGGTCGAGTTCGGCTTCGATCAGCTCATCGATGCGGAATCCGAAGATCGTCATTCCGTGGATATTGGCATCCTCGATGGAGAAGTTCACCAGGTTGGCGTTGCAGATCGACGCACCCTCCAGGTTGACATCCTGGAATACAGCCTGCCCCAGGTTGACGTCATTGAACAGCGCCTGGTGCAGGTTAACCCTGCGGAATACTGTTCCCCTTATGTCCTCGTTTTCAAATGTTTTACCCATTTTTTCATCTCCTCTTCAATCAATCTTCAATGGTCCTTGTAGGATACTGGCGCGCATAGCCTCCGGCTTATCCGGAGGCACGTATTCCACCCACCAGGTGGCACCTGCTTCGGCGACCGCTCGGATGTGCCGGCGCTCTTTCTCCCAATCGGGGTCGCGCTTCCGGCCTCCCAGAGCGATATCGAATGGAGCCGTCGTTGTTCGCTGGCTTTCAATTAAGGCTTTCAACGCACATACATCTCTTTGTGACCCGTCTCGAGACCTGCTGCGTGTATTGTAACACCGTCGAAATCACATCCAACTAAAACGGGATTCTTCACCGCTGCATAAAGCGCAACGGCTCGGAATGACACCCTGTTTGAGCAATGCCATTTCTAATTGATCCTCTGAGGGTCTAGCCTCGAAATAAAAAAGGTGCGCCACACACTTGCAATCCGAAGCCCCGAAGCCTTTCAGCGGGATCCCGGCCCCCGGTAGATTACGGAAGATATCCGCCCATTCTTGTTCACGCGCGATCGGGTCATAGGTGAACCATACCTCTACAAGCTCCGTCACCCGCCTTAAATAGTCGATGTGCCAATGCGGGGCAGGCGGTTTCCGTCGGTGGCGTCCCACGCGAGCCATTAGCCCTCCGGGACCGAAGGCGCTGCCCACGTATACATATACCCCCGGCAGCACTGCCAGCCTGCCCAATCGTCCGACCTGGATATCCTGGGCTGCCAGTGCCTGTAAGATCAACGCATAGGTCCCCGGCTGGGCTGTGATTCCCGATTCTGATTGCTTATTTACCTTCACCTCAAAGCAATATC
>CAZPWU010000198.1:0-5129 GCA_964590325.1 uncultured Anaerolineaceae bacterium
TCCGTTTAATACGTCGCTCTTTCAATTCTTTACGGGCTTCACTGCGTTTACTAGCTCTCATGATATAAAAATCTCCTCGTCTTCGATGTCGAGGGGCAATTTTCCCATGATAAATCAGCTTTGTCCAGGGGACGAACTTTAAATCTTACTATTAAGCCACCCTACAATATACGCGAGCACGAGTTCTTTTTCCGGCTCGTTGTGTAATTCGTGGTAAAGTCCCTCCCATAGTTTAAATGTACAATCGCCAGGGACTGAGGACGCAAATTCTTGACAACCGGAGGGATATACCAACCGATCATCTGTACCATCCATGAGTAATAAGGGGATGGAAAATTCATTAGCGTGTTTTAGCGTCCAGGTCATTTCTCTGAGAGTGTCTTTTGCCATACGAAGCGAAATACGATTATGAACAAGTGGATCGCTAATATACTTGCTCACAACTTCAGGATCTCGGGATAGCGTGTTAGGGTCCAATCCACTGGAAAGCGCTAATGTCGGAAAAAAAGATGCCATTAATTTAGTAAAGGTTACCTTTAATGTTTGATTTTCAAGTGGGGTATGTAAAAGAGGAGCTGTGGCAATCACCCCGGCTAATACTAGTTTATATCGTAAAACATAAAGAAGGGCTATAAGTCCTCCCAGGCTGTGCCCATAGATAAAGCGCGGTGATCCTGGATGACGTTGTTCTCCATTTTTCAGCAGCCGATCGATATCATCCATGTATATCTCAAATGAGGCACAATGTCCGCGAGGCCCCTCGGACCTCCCATGTCCACGTAAATCGAAAGCTAATACCGAGTAACCTGCCTGGTTGAGGGATGCAGCCACATGGGTATATCGTCCACTATGCTCCCCATGACCATGCACCAGGCAAACCACGGCTTTAGGATTGTGCTCGGGATCCCATCCTTGTTCATATAGATGTAAACCATCATCGGTCAGCAATTCAGATTCATAATGGCTCATAAAAAAACCTCACAGTTTTACTTTAAACTTACAATCTTCTGAGCCAGTTGCCCGGCACGAAATTTCCTCAATATCAGGTTCCTCACCCATAGCCCAGGACAACACTCCTTGTATCATCCCTGTTGTAACCCAACAGATCGGTTCAGTGGTGATTTGTCCATATGTGGTATCACTGGTTTGATCCAAGAATAACAGGTCTTGATCATACAAATGGACCGAGACGCAGCCATCAATCCCACATATGCCGGTAGCCAGATATTCGAGAGCCTTACGGCTTCTAAAGCTACGCGGCCATAATTTCGTTAATAACATCCTCACTTTATCCTGGAAAGATCCCCTTTTCACCATATATATCCAGGTTCCCCTTCCGATCCGATTAAGGAGCCCATGAGCACCCAGACCATAATAATCCCGGATGCTTTGTTGCAATTTAGCAAATTCGGATGCTGTAATCACCATTTCCTGAATCATGTGGGGCGTCAGGTTTTTAAAACGATCTAAGCGGACCTGTCGCAATAACATTTCCAGGCCATAGTTGCCAATCTCATCCCTCGTAGCTAGTAAAAAACATCGGGAATATAAAGTGGGTAGTTTCCGGTTTATTTTTATGCTGTTCATCCCCGAAATCGATTACCTTGCAATTAAATCATTGATCTTATACTGATAGACAGGATATTCTTCACCTACTGACTGGAAACCTGCTTTAAGATAGAGGGATAATGAGACTGAATTATCTTTTTGGGTATTGACCGTGACCCGTAAGGCTCCTCGCCGTTTAAACTGGTCCAACGCGTCTTTGACTAATGCATAGCCAATGCCATTTTTCTGGTATTGAGGCCGAACCGCTAAACGGGCCAGGTGACCTCCCATTGGACTGGCTGTACTGATCTGATATCCGACCATCTCACCCTCATTCTCAGCTACAGTTGCTATTGCTACCTGTCGATAGGCAATTTTTAATGAATCCAATGAGTTTCGCCAAACCGGTCCGAATGCAGACGAATCCACCGCGGCGACATTATCGAGATCGTCAAAGTTCATCGGACGTATAAGGATATCTAACTTCTTCGGTTCAGGAAGAGTATGATTACTCTCCCACCTTAGCAGGATGACATCAGTCGTCCTCGAGAACCCGCTATGTTCAAGTAATTCACGAAACCATCCCATCATCGGTATTGCTGCGATGCTGGTTTCCCCCTGGTTGGTTAGTTGTTCTAAAGCTACAGGCCAAAGTGCCTCCCAGGCCTTATGTAAACCAAGATCCGCCGAAACTGCAAATAACCGGATCCATGCTATTTCTGGATGATTGGGTGGACATACCAGGGCAGCCATCAGTACCCCATGTTTTTCGGCTATCAGATAGGGATGATGACCGATCCAATCTAGGGGAGGTCGCCAGTCAAGATGCCTGTGGACGTATAGCTCAAAGTGAATCAAGTTCGCCAGTTTCCCGCGATCTTGCTCGATCGCGGGGCGAACGTTAATTTGAGCTCGAATCATCATGACTGCTTTTATAACATTATTGGTGAGAAAGTACAAGGAACTGCCATATCTCCCCCCCTCCGATTTAAAATTTTTCGCAGACTTCGCTTCTTACCTCCCGAGCAACCGCATCGGTATCTGTAAAAGCTTCTTTAAAAAACGCTGTTGATATGTCGGATATTTTATATTATTCAACCCAGCCTGCATTGTCGCCAGAGCTTCCAATTGGTGTCCGGTACGCAATTGTAAAGATGACAACGACTTCATCACCTGCGATCGCAGTTCGTATTCACCCGCCTGTTCAAGGACATCAGCAGATTGCTGATAAATCTCCTTGGCTTCCTTAAGAGAGCCAACCGCCTCCAGAGCAGCAGCCAGGTTGCCGAGAGCCATCCCCTGACGGCGTTTATCGCCAGATAAAGAAAAAACCGAGGCTGTCCCTTCTACAGCTTGCGATGCAGCCTGAGCATCACCCGCCTGCAGAAAGGCCACACTGCTGTTATTGAGCATCTCAGCCGCGGATAATGAATCTCCGCTCTCGGAATAACCGCGAGCGGCATCTCGATATGCCTGTGGTGCAGCTGTGTAATCTCCCCTCTGGTAAGCTGCTTGACCTTCATCTACGTATTTCTTTATTGAAGTATTATTGCTCATGATGATTTCAGGCAACTGTTCAAACAAAAACTTGGAATAGAAATTGCCGGAAAAAAGGTGTGCTTGGGGAGGTGTATTCACCCCGACGCAAACCTATTTAATGTCTACCCGGATCCGGGCTGATCAGTAACAATATAAGTTTATAAATTCCCAGAACATCATAAAGTGATTTCTAATAACCCTTCTGCGACAGCGCGCAATTTCTCAACTGACATTTCACTTAACCGTTGCGCCAGTTCGAGATAAGGACGGTTAACCGGCTTGCACACAAATGATTTTAACCCGGAGGGCAGCTCCATAAATTCCCTTAATAAACGTTGTTGAACAAACCAACTACCGATAGGACCTTGTTGGTCCTGGTAATCTTTAACAGTACTCTTCAAGGCCAGAGCGAGCATGTCCAATTCAGGCAAAGGGATAGGGATATCACCTGATTCAAAGTTCTCAACCTTGGTGACTGGAATCCCAACTTTATTAGCCAAGTCTTCAACGGATATCCCGGCTTCTATGCGTTTTTTACGGATAGCGTCGCTGATATTACGTTGGCGTAAGCCTGCAACTTGCTTTTGATCTAATGTTGGCCTGGTATATAAATCCTCTGAAGTAGTCATTTGCCCCCAAAAATATTCTAAGGGTACCCCTAAATAATACGCCAACATCTCCAACTCGGGAAGTGAGGGCGACTGATTCCCCAATTCGCAAGCTTCGTAAGCCGTATTGGACACACCGATTGCCCGAGCACATTCATCGATGCTTTTACCATGAGCCAATCGTACTCCACGCATCAATACACCCAATTTTTTCGCCCGGATTATAATCGCCAGGGTATTCTTCGTCATAAGTTGACTCTCCATCGGACTAGTTTCGAGAATCTTCATCCGGCATGAGCCAGACGATATGCTCGCGATTAATTGCTAAAAAACCGCTGGTGTGGATGACATTCCCGTCAATATCATATATAACCGCTTCTGTTACTGCCAGGAAATGATCGGAACGGTTAAGCTCATCACTCAAACGTTCGCCTCTGCGTATATAAACATTTCCCTTTATTCGATTGGTTAGCGTCTGGATCGTAGCTGGAACCGCAATTTTTGCCACCACATCGGAAAAAAACCTGCCTTTATCATCGAAATTCAACGTCATGGAATCTCCCTTGATGTAGAACCGATCCGAAGACTGGCGTGTTATTCATCCTTCGATAGCAGGCATGGTGTAACCAAGACCCGAGCGTGTGACAATGTGCATCGGATTTCTGGGGTCATCTTCCAGTTTTTGGCGTAATCGCGAAATGCTTACCCAAAGGATTTCCTTATCATCCCGATATTCTGGTCCCCAAACATCAGTTAACAATTGCTCGGGGGGTAATACCCGTCCAATATTTAATGCCAGTTGGAGCAAAAGCCGGTATTCCGTGGCAGACAGGAACACCATTTTCTCATCACGAAAGACCTCAGCTCGGGCAAACTCGATTTTTAGATTTCCATGGTCAAAAACCGATTGTTGATAAACACCACCAGTCTTTTGAGCACGGCGTAAAACCGCCCGTACCCGGGCAAGGAGTTCGGTGGCTGAAAAGGGTTTGACAATGTAATCATCCGCACCCAGGTCCAGACCGCGCACCCGGTCGCGTTCCTCCCCTTTGGCAGTGACAACAATAATAGGTACATTTGAGAACTCACGGATGCGCTCACAGGCGGCAAAACCATCTAGCACGGGCATCATGATATCTAAAATGACGAGGTCGGGCATTTGATCTGCGACGATATCAACCGCCTCTTGCCCGTTATAAGCCTTAAGGACCTGATACCCCTCCGTGCTCAGGTTGGCTTCCATCAACCGAACGTATCGGGGTTCATCGTCCACAAGTAAAATACGATCGCCCATAATTATTCTCCTCCTACATCGTACTTTTATCTTGATCGGTCTGGCTGAGGGGTAAGTAGATATGAAAAGTCGTCCCTTGACCAACCGTAGATTCGACCGCTATCTCACCGCTATGTGCCTGTGTAATTTGGCGACAGATA
>CAZPWU010000199.1:0-5129 GCA_964590325.1 uncultured Anaerolineaceae bacterium
AGCCTGACCGTTGGGGCGGGGACTACCGTTTTTCTGTAACGGCCCGTTGGCCTGCAACGGCGGTGTTATCTTGAACTCCGTGGTCACCGTATCCACCAACACCTTGGGCTCTGCGCCTGCCGCGTCCACACGCCCGTCCACCAGGATGATCTTGTCAAAGTCGATAATGGAAGAATACTGTTCCCAGGTGCGCGGGAAGACCACCAGCTCGATGGCCCCCTGCAGGTCCTCGATGGTCACGAAGGCCATCGACTTGCCGGTCTTGGTCTGGTGCGGGCGGATGCGGGTGACCATCCCCGCCACGCGCACCTTTTCATTCTGGCTGGCTTCCGCAAGCTGCCCGGAGAAATGTGTGACAGCCTGGGTGAGCTCGTTAATCACCGGGCTGAGCGGGTGGTCGGAGACGTACAGCCCAATCAGCTCACGCTCCCAGTTCAGGATCTCGCGCCGGTTGACTTCCTCGGTGACCTTGGGCAGGGTGATCTCCTCGGTCACGCCGGTATGCGCGCCGAACAGGCTCAGTTGCCCGGCCTCAGCAGCCCTGAAGTATGAGGCGCTGACCGATAGGACGCGGTCGAGGGCAGCTAAGAGGGCCGGTCGCGAGCCGAAGCTGTCCAGCGCACCCACGCGCATCAGGCTCTCCAGGGCGCGCTTGCCCACCTGGCGCAGGTCCACCCGGCGAGCCAGGTCGTTAATATCGGTGAAGGGGCCGCGCTTGCGCGCCTCCAGGATGGCCTTCACCGCGCCCTGTCCCACGTTCTTCACCGCCCCCAGCCCGAAGCGGATCACCGACACACAGCCTCCGGGTGCCTTATCGTCGGGACAGTCCTCGATGGTGAAGTCCCAGCCGCTGGCGTTGATGTCCGGCGGTTCGACGCGGATGCCCATGCGCCGGCAGTCGGCCACATAGAGCGCCACCTTCTCGGTCTCGTTCTTGGTGACCGACATCAGGGCGGTCATGTATTCTTCCGGGTAGTGGGTCTTCAGGTAGCCAGTCTGCACCGCGATCACACCGTAATCGGCGGCGTGACCTTTGGGGAATCCGTAGCGGGCAAAGGCTTCCCAATCATCGAATATCTGGTTGGCCACCTCTTCGGCGATACCGCGCTGCGTTGCACCGCCGACGAAGGTCTGGCGGTGTTTGAGCAAAACGTCGGCTTTTTTCTTGGCCACACCTTTTCGCAGGTTATCGGCTTCCGTCGGCGTATACCCGGCCAATTTCATGGCCGTGAACATGATTTGCTCCTGGTAAACGGTGATACCGTAAGTCTCTTTGAGGATTGACTCCAGCGCTGGGTGGCGGTAGCTCACCGGCTCCTCACCGTGCATGCGGCTGATGTAGCCGGGGATGAATTCCATTGGCCCGGGGCGGAATAACGCCACCATGGCGATGACGTTGGCCAGCTCCTTGGGCTTCATTTGTATCAGGTAGCGGCGCATCCACGACCCTTCTACCTGGAACACACCCGCCGTCTCGCCGCGTCCCAGAAGCTCATAAGTCTCGGGGTCGTCGACCGGGATGTCATCCAGGGTGAGCTTGATCCCATGCCGCTGGCGGATCAGGTCACAGGCGCGCGCCATGATGGTGAGCGTGGCCAATCCCAGGAAATCGACCTTTAGCAGCCCGAGCGCCTCCACAGTGGACATTTCGAATTGGGTAACGGCCCTGATGGGGTTATCTTCGCTGGCGTTGCCGGTGGGTCGGTGCAGCGGGATGTATTCGGTGATTGGCTTGTCGGTGATGATCACACCCGCGGCGTGCGTGCCAGCATTGCGTACCACGCCCTCCATCTTGGCGGCGGTGTCGATCAGCTCTTTCAGGTAGTCCTCGGACTCGTAGACAGCCTTGAACTCGGGCACCTCTTCCAGCGCCTCGGTGATGGTGGTTGGCTTACCGGGGATATTGGGGATCAGTTTGGCGACGCGATCCACTTCGTTGAGCGGGATGTCCATCACACGCCCCACGTCGCGGATGGCGGCGCGTGCCCCGAGCGTGCCGAAGGTGATGATCTGGGCGACTTTATCGCTGCCGTACTGGTTCGTGGTGTACTGCAGCATGTCGGCGCGCCGGTCGTCACGGAAGTCCAGGTCGATATCCGGCATGGAGATGCGCCCCGGGTTGAGGAAGCGCTCGAAGATCAGCCCATGGGCGATGGGGTCCACCAGGGTGATGTCCAGGCAGTAGGCCACGATGGATCCGGCTGCCGAGCCACGTGCGTTGTACCAGATGTCCTGTGAGGCGGCGTAGCGGCACAGGTCCCACACGATCAGGAAATAGGTATCGAAGCCCATCGGGTGGATGATGCCCAGCTCGTACTCCAGGCGCTCGCGCAGGGTCGGGTCGCTGGCGCGCGGCCCGTAGCGCTTCTGCAGGCCTTTTTCACACTGCTCGCGCAGGTAGCTCTCGGCGGTGTAACCCTCGAGAACCTCGAAGTGCGGCAGGTGGTAGCCCTTGAAGCCCAGGTCCAGGTTGCAGCGCTCGGCAATTAACAGCGTGTTGCTGATGGCCTCGGGCACCTCGGCGAAAAGCTGGGCCATCTCCTGCGGGCTGCGCAGGTAGTAGGAGCTGTCGGTCATGCGCATGCGGTTGGGGTCGCTGAGCACGCTGCCGGTCTGGATGGCGAGCAGGATGTCCTGCAGGCGCGAGTCTTCGCGGTTGACGTAATGGACGTCGTTGGTGGCGACGTAATGGGCCTGGTGGCGGCGGCCCAGCTCCATCAGAGTCTTGTTGATGTAGGGCAGCTCTTTGATGTTGTGCTGCTGGAGCTCCACGAAGAAGTGGTCCGCCCCGAAGACCTCGAAATACCAGGCCATCTGGCGGCGGGCGGCCTCCAGGTTGTCTTGCTGGATCAGGCGCGGGATCTCGCCCGACATGCAGCCCGAGGTGCAGATCAGCCCCTCGGCGTGCTTAGCCACGTACTCGTGGTCGATGCGCGGGTAGTAGTAGAAGCCGTCCAGTTGGGCGGCGCTGGCGATCTGCAGCAGGTTGCGGTAGCCGGTCTCGTTCTCAGCCAGCAGCAGCAGGTGGTTGGATTTTTTATCCGCCTGGGGGTCCTTTTCCTTCATGCCGTGCGCCGCCAGGTATGCCTCCACCCCGACGAGGGGTTTGATCCCGGCCGCGGTGGCGGTGTTGTAGAAATCGATCACACCGAACATCGTGCCGTGGTCGGTGAGGGCCAGGGCGGGCATGTCCATCTCCACGGCGCGCTGGACAAGCTTTTTGATGTTGCTGAAGCCATCCAGCAAGGAATCTTCGGAGTGGACGTGGAGGTGGACGAAGGACATGGTGATGGTGTCTGGTGTACTTCACCAGCAGACGAGAGGATAATTGCAGGGGAGAAGGGGGTAGGGGATAGAGTCAATGTCCCCGTGCTGAGATCATTATAGCACGCCCCAGGGGAAGAGGACCTTATGGAAACTTAAAAAATTCGGGGAATATACCCCTTCTATGATTTGGTGGATTAAGAAGGAGGGAGACTATGCTTCATGAGATGGGGGATGAACAGGGCAGACAGGTGTATGGGCGCCCGTAGATTTATCTCGATCTCGTCCTAACCTTTCAGGGCCTCCATTCCATTCTTGAGGTCGATCTTCCTTTGAATCCCGGCGTTGTTGATCAGGATATTCAAGTCAGGGAAGTTCTCAGACGAAGGTATTGACGATGGTGGATTATAATTTCAGCAGCATAATCTGGAGAGCCAGGATGATAGCTTCCCTTTCCGGGCTAAAAAGGTAAATGTGCAAACCATGCCTCGACCTCGCGTGTATTGGCTTACCCTCTCCTTAATCATTCTCCTCAGCCTGCTCGGAGCCGCTTTGATTGTCTATGCCACCTACTGGGGACCGTGGGGATGGAGCGATTCGGTTGGATATATTGAGGTTGCCCACAATATCCAGGTCGGCCGGGGACCGGTTCAAATCAAGGGTTCTGGCAATATCTCTCTCATCACCCTCCATCCACCTTTTTATTCTTATCTATTAAGCGGCATAGCTCTCAGCGGCATGGACTTGGTTAGCGCTGCCCGCTGGCTGGATGTGGCTCTATTTGCTGCTTTTTTGCTCTTTCTTGGCCTGAGCTTCTACGCCCTCACCAGCCAGCCGCTCCTGGCCCTGGCAGTCTGTTTATACTTCGTCACCTCTCCAGTGATTATTTTAGATTTTTCCAGCCTTCTATCGGAGCCGCTTTTCTTTACATTGGCGATTCCAGGAATAATCCTGCTCGTATTTTACCTTCAAAAGAAAAACCGCTGGTTTCTCATCCCCCCCGCCCTCCTTTTTGGCCTGGCTTTGATCACTCGTTTCACTGGCATCACTTTCATCGCTACGGTTGTGCTGGTTCTGTTACTTTATCAGAAGAACGACCTGAAGCGCTGGATCGTGGATGCCGCCTTGTTTTCCGCCCTATCCGCCGGTCCTTTCTTAATTTGGATGGTCTATCTGCGCAGTACGGGTGGATCCTTCGTCGCCTTTAGCAACCCTTTTGTAAATTGGTTCCAAACCTTGTATAAATTTGGCGGGTCATTCATTGACGTCATTTGGAACTGGCTGCCCAATGGTTCTGCCTCAGCGGTGATGATGACAAGGTATAAGATCATCATTTTGCTGCCGGTCATCTTGATCCTGGCAGCTCTGATCCGGGTTGGCATCAGACGCAAGCGCCGCCTGAAGCTCCATGGTGACCATCTCAAGCCATCTGTCCAGCTTGGGATTGCTTTCTTAGTCTTTGGGCTGGTTTATTTTGCATTCATTTTTCTAACGACATACATCTTGGTGTATACAAAACCGACGATCGACGACCGCATTCTTTCACCGATTCTGATTTCATTCTTCATAGTATTCATCATTTTCTTTAGCTATCTTTTGGAGGATCGCGGACCCAATCGTTTTTCCCAATGGCTTCCATTCCTATCAGTCCTGGTATTGGTTTCCTTTAACATCATACCGATGCTGAAAAACGTCCAGCTCTTGCACGATCAGGGAGATGGCTACACCAGTGCACAGTGGCAGGGATCCAGTGTGATCCCGGTGGTGCGCCAGCTTCCTCCAAACATCCCCATCGTCAGCAGCAATATCGATGTGATCATGTTCTTCACGTTTCGTCCGGCACGGCGCCTGCCCGAGCTTGAAAA
>CAZPWU010000200.1:0-5127 GCA_964590325.1 uncultured Anaerolineaceae bacterium
CCATCAGGAAGGTGAGCTCAAAGAATCTTACGATGAGCGTCAGAAACGACGTTACGCGACCAGTGCTTTAACACGTGACGGTGTTGAGTTAGTACCGAATATATCAACTTCTTTCAAGTTGGACAGCCAACCTAGCGAAGGAGGTACACGGTTTGGTTATAGTCCCGAAGCGGTCTGGAGGGCGATTGCTGGAGAGGGGATTCGAGCTGATGCACCTCCGGACTCACAAGAACGCTATGTCCCTTGGGATTGGCTTCCTGTTTACCTGGCTGCAGATTTATGGCGAGAGTACCTGCGTAAATTCACCCTCGATGAGTTATTCGCTTATACCACGGGACCATCTGAAGAGCTCTCCCCTCTACGCAGGAAAACGGCTTTCGATACGATCCTTGACAGGGTACGTGACCGGATGAGACAAGAGGAAGTAAATGAACTTGATGACACCGGCCATCCTACTGGGCGTAAGGTGCATAGTAAGGAATATGAACAACTCAAGCAGCGCGGTATCCGTATGCTCTCGGTAAGTATTCGTAATTTACATTTTCCACCCACCGTTGAAGAGCAGCTTGTTGAGCAATGGAAAGCGACCTGGTTGGATCGTGCCCAAAACGAGAGTAAAGATGCTGATCGCTTGCAGAGCTATGAAAAGGTTGTTGGCGAAAACGAGGCGCTGAGGGAATATGGCCTGGGAGCAAGTCTCTTAATGGCCGCTAACCTGCGTTCCAGCAAGAAACCGAAGCATCCAGACCTGCCTGAAAGCCTCGAGCTCCTGGTGCGAGGGACCCTGGAGCAGTGTCTGCGTGATCCTGACTTACGTAACCGCATGACGAATGAAAAGCGCGATCTGGCCGATCTGATTGAATGGATCAGGAAGAATAAAGATGGCTCAACGTCTTCTGCCGGGTAATCGACCACCAAGCACCTGGCAAGTTTTCCGCAGTGATATGTTAGCACTTCTTACCTGGGTGAGGGGCAGGCTTAAAGCGTTCTCTGATTGGTGGGCAAGGTCTTGGGATGGATTGATGAACTGGTTCTTTGTTTTAGATTATCAAGGAGCCAGGCGTAGGAAAAATTTCCTTATTATTAGTTTTTTAGGGTTGTGGATCGGGATGGCGTTGTTATTTCATCCAATCCATTGGGGAGTTTATTCAATTCAATATATTATTCTGAATACCTTTTTTGCTTATGATATTATCCGCCACATGATGTTAATCTTATTAGGCTTCTGGCTAACCTATCTCCTGGCTACAGTCTACCTGGATGATATTTTTAGCCTTAATGAATTCTCTGTCGCTGGTCGGTTTATCCGACAGGCAGCTTTTGCCTCCCGTTATCATGTGCTCACCATCCGAAATGGCGAGATATCGCTGAGAGACCGGGTAAGCAACCCGATCATTATTATCGGAGGCCCAGGATTTGTGAATATTCACCTCGAAAACGCAGCTATGTTCGAGAAGATTGGGGGGGTCCCTCATGTTATTGGAGCGGCGTACAGTCGAGGGAACGTCCTGGATGGATTTGAACGGTTCCGTCAGGTGATCGATCTACGCGATCATGTATTGGACCTGACCGTCGAAGGTCGTACGCAAGACGGAATCCGTGTCGTCGCAAAGGATGTCAAGCTTTTATTCAGCGTTTACCGGGGCAGCCAACAAGCCGATTTACCATCACCTTTCGAACAGCCCTATCCCTTTGCACCTGAGGCCATCGAGAACCTGGTTTATAAACAGGGTAAAGGACCCTGGTTCCAGGCTATGAAGGGTCTCATCGAAAACGAGCTGAGGCAGTTTATATCACAGCATACGTTAAGTGAGTTCCTCGCCAATGCCAGCACTGTATCACCGGATTTTGTGTCTCGCAACCAGATTACCGACCTGTTCTATGACTTCGCGCAAGGATTTTCTCAGCGTGCTGAGGATCGAGGCGTACAATTACTGTGGATTGGGGTAGGTACCTGGGTAACACCCTCAGCCATTGTCCCAGAACGGCACCTGGAGGCCTGGAAGCTCAGCAGTGAGAGCCGAATACGGCGAAGCGGGAATGAATTGGCTATAATACGGAGAGAAGCTCGGTTAAAAGAGTTCCTGCGGTTGGTTAACGAGCTATTGATGGCTGCATATAACCTGGAGAACCAGGAGCATCTAACCAGCCGGAAATATCTTGAGCTGGCTGTTGATTACCGAGAGAAACTATACAGTGTCTGGAAGGTTTACCAGGAGCAGAATACCACACCGCCAGATGAACTGGTCTGTGTTTTGCAACATTTAAACCGGGTGACCAGGCGCTGGTTAGGAGGGGAGTCTTCGCATGAACCATAACCACGTGACGCCCTCAGACGGGCATGTTCTGGTTATTGGTGCAGCTGGCCTGGATATCGTTGGACGATTGAAAGGAGACCTGGCCCCAGGAACTTCATGCCCAGCCCAGATCCGTACCTCCTTTGGAGGGGTAGCACGTAATGTCGCTGAAAATCTGGCACGATTAGGGCAGCCAGTTAAATTAATTACCGTAGTTGGCAACGATTTGGTAGGGGACCAGCTTTTGCAGCAAGCTGTTTCGACTGGCATCGATGTGGAAGCAGTTCTGCGCATCGATGATTTCACGACTGGTTCTTATCTGGCAGTAGTTAATACTACCGGTTTACTTAAATTTGCCCTGGATGATATGCGTGCCATCTCAGCCTTGTCATCCGCTTATGTACGCAAACATGAATATCTCTTTGAAGGGGCTGCTCTACTCTTCCTGGATGCTAACTTGCCGCGTGAAACCCTGCGTACGATCATGTCTCTGGTGAGGAAAGTGAACAACCGGGGAGGTTTCTTGCCGGTTTGCGCTGATCCCACTTCGACTACCCTGGCGAGCCGACTTAAACCTTATCTCCCGAACCTTCACCTGATTACACCCAATAGTGTTGAGGCCGAAATATTATGTGGATTCAGTTTCAGTGCCGACAAGCCTCGGCAAGCATTGGATGCAGCCCGATGTCTGGTCAGTCAAGGTGTCGATATCGCAGTGATCACCCTGGCAGAATTTGGTGTCTGCTATGCAACTTCACAGACGAATGGACATATTCCAGCCATCCGTACAGCAATTATCGATCCGACCGGGGCTGGTGACGCGCTGACTTCAGCAGTATTGTTCGCTTTGCTCAATGATATCTCCATTGATGATGCGGTTCGTTTGGGCGTCTCCGCAGCGACACTGACACTCCGTCACCGCGGCGCAGTCGTCCCTGATTTGACCCTTGAGAAACTTTACGACCAACTGGCTTAACCCTTGATGAACCGGACATGATCCCCAGGTTCCCGGACGATTTTATCCTATCCTCAGAAATAACCCAGGCAAGCTACCTCAATCGGCCGATAGTCGCCCTCGAATCGACCGTCATCACCCATGGGCTTCCTTATCCAGAGAACCGTAAGCTGGCCCTGGATATGGAAAACGAAGTTCGTAGCCAGGGCGCTGTCCCCGCTACCATCGCAGTTCTGGACGGTAATGTGCATATTGGTCTGACAGCGGATCAAATAGAGCGCCTGGCTGTGAGGCAAGGGATGTGCAAAATCAGTTCACGTGACTTTGCAGTTGCCCTCGCCCAACGCCAGAGCGGTGGTACAACGGTAGCCGGTTCTCTGGTAGTGGCGCATATTCAAGGGATCAGGGTGTTCGCTACCGGGGGTATTGGCGGGGTCCATCGCCAGGCGCCATTTGATATCTCAGCCGATTTAATGCAGTTGGCACGCACACCCATAATAGTCGTCTGCGCTGGAGCGAAAGCGATCCTCGATCTACCTGCCACGGTGGAAATGTTAGAAACCCTGGGAGTCCCGGTGGTAGGTTACCAGACCGACTACTTCCCGGCTTTTTATTCACGAAGCAGCGGTTTGAAAGCCAACAGCCGGGTCGAATCACCTGAAGACATTGTAAAAATCGCCCACAATCATTGGGCCTTGGGCTTGCAGAGTGCGGTCCTGGTCACCGTGCCGCCTCCCAGTGAGGTGGCTTTACCGGATGATATTATCCAAACGGCGGTTCAACAGGCTTTAGACGAAGCCAAAGTTCAGGATATCCACGGACAGGCTGTCACTCCGTTTTTATTACGCCGGGTCAGTGATCTGACGCAAGGCGCCAGCTTGCGAGTTAATCTCGCATTGCTGCTGAATAACGCCCGTATTGCCGCTCAAATCGCCCGTGCTTTAGATATAGAAATCAGATAAGTTTTTTCGTTATGGGGTTACCGAAGACTTGGGAGTAAATGTAGGCGCATGCGTGTAGGATGGCGTAGGTGGTGCTGGGGAAAAGGTGGGCGCATGCGTATATGATGGCGTTGGAGGTGCCGGCGTGAATGATGGAGCGTGAGTGTACGTAGGAGAAATGGTGATCGTGACCACCGGACGAGGTGTGCTGGTGAGAGTCGGCTGATGGGTATCGGATGAGCGAGGTGTAAAAGTTGGTAAAGGGGTACCACTGGGTGTTAAGGTAGGGGTGATCGTCCGGGTGGGTGTAGGAGTGGCGGTCGGTTGGGGTGTTTTAGTCGAGGTGGCTGAGGGTAGTGGGGTTGGAGCTGCACCTTCTACGGTGAAGCGTCCTGAAACTTTCCAGGTCAGACCAACAAATATCTGGATTTCATACTCAGCAGGCAGCCAATCGGATGGGGCTGGATACCAGTCCGTATAGCCGATACCGCCTGTTCCACCATCCCAGGGTTTAGACTCAAAGTGTACCAACTCAATTCCCCGGTACCAGAGTGCGGACCATTGGGCACCGGCGTTCATTTTATCGTAGCTGAACTGTGCGTAAAGATGCCCAACCGGATTGTTGAAGACTATTGCAGGCTTGACTGGAAGGAAGTTTTTATCCAGCGCCTGGGCGAATTGGATGGGGCTGAAGACGGCGTTTGGGTTGGGTGTAACAGTACTTTGGAAGTTAACCTCTATTGCCAGAGGGACATGAGGGGTTGGGGAGGCAGTGGGTGTATCAGTAACTGCCGGGGTAGGCGTGATGGTTGGGGTCAGGGTGATGGAGGGGGTCAGGGTAATGGTGGGTGTCAGCGTGATCGTAGAGGTCATCGTCAAAGTTGCGGTGGGTGGGAAGAAACTATAGATGATGGGTTCGGCGAAACTATTCAAG
>CAZPWU010000201.1:0-5126 GCA_964590325.1 uncultured Anaerolineaceae bacterium
TACCAACCGATCTCATTTTATCTGGGGGCAATCGTCAGTGCAGTGTCCTGGCTGGGTTTAATCCTAGGATTGTGGCATCTACGACCCTAATGACGCGGGTATAAAGAGTTTAACTAAAAATGCATTCATCGCCAACCACAGGATACTGAGAATATTTAAAACCCTTATCCGGTGGTTTTTTGCAGTAAATAGCAAAGCTGCCAAAACCAATCCACACGCATATCGCAAAAGCCCTAACGGTTCGCGGAAGGTTGAAAATGGGGTAGAGATGATCATGAGTGAATTCAGCAAAAGAGCCATCGTTGTTACGTCGGTATCGCGGGCGATTAATTGACGAATTGAAGCCCATATCCCCCATGCTGAAGGTAACACCACTATTGGACCGAAGATGATGACCCAGGTAAACAACAACGGTAAGCTGTATGTCCCGATCCGCCAGAGACCCATGTAGGGAATGACTTCAAAGGGGGTTGCCATAGCCCCACCAGATCCTATGCCTGGCTGACCAAATGAAAACCATAGCCAACCCTGGAATAATAACCAGGGTAACACACCGACTAAACCAAACCCAATCGCAGACCTCCACCGCCATCCTAATAAATCTGATAATAACTGAGCAGCCAAAAACAGGATTGTAGTTTCTTTGGTAAAAATTGCCAGACCATAAAGTATCCAACCCAGGCGTGAACGTCCCCGCTCGGTGGCGATAATTCCACCCGCAGCCAAACCGTAAGCCATTGAATCTGGAAGACCTAGTTGAATGGCTAATGTGAATCCAACCCATAACCCATACGTGATCGCATACCAACGGTTAATACCCCAACTGATGAGTATTTTTGAGACCAGCCAGGTTCCGACAGTCTGAGATACTATCCCTAGACCGATCAAAGCCCACGGTATTGCGTCTGCATGACCGAAAGAAACCATACGGGCTAATATCGGCAATAATATCCGCTGATAACGGTAAGCTGGTACATCCAAGTGGATCATGACCGTAGCTGGGTTAGGGTCACGAGCGATGTAATAGACAAACTGTCCATCATAACCCTCTGTCCCGTTTGGATCTCCTTCGCTGAAACGAGTTCCTATCCGAATTAAGGCAAGCGGGTCCCAATTAACGGATGCAAGGAGTACGAGATTAACCAATAATAAAAATATAAATGTCGCTCCTGCTGGGCTTATGAAGTTATTTTTAAGTTTTCGGATCATAACTGTTACTTAACCGGGTTGTATGTGATGGTATTTCACGCTAAAATAATATGAACCTTTGGCTTAAGGGGAATATATATCTAAGCCGGGTTAACTGGGAGGTGCTTTTGAGTACCCAAAAAATGGTCGTCTTGATGACATTTCTGGCTGTGTTTACCATGGCAGCACGTGTCTCAATGGATAGTGACACCTGGTGGCATTTACGTGCTGGACAGTGGATCCTGGATCACCGGCAAATATTAATGGTGGATCAGTTCTCCTACACTCGAGCCGGGGAACCCTGGAAATATCCGGGTTGGCTTATAGAAGTCCCCATGTTCTTAATTTATCAGAGATTTGGCCCTGGCGGATTTAATATTTTGACTGCATTGGTGATAACCCTCACTTTTGTGTTTGTGTGGCAAACCCTGACGGGTGGGCCCTTTCTGCGCGCTTTTATAATAATCTTTGCTGCCATTGTATCCGGTATCTATTGGGCAGCACGTCCATACTTAATTACCTTTCTATTATCTGCAGTCTTCCTATGGGTACTTGAAGATTACAGATTGGGGCGAGTAAACCGGTTATGGCTTTTACCTATTCTGATGGTCATATGGGCGAATAGCCATGGTGGATTTATTATAGGATTTATTATCTGGGCAGTCTACTTAATTGGCCAGTTAGAGCACATTAAACTGACAGATCTTCATGGACCTGGGATCTTTAATTATATAAAGACATTGCTCCCGCTGATATTTTTTGGCCTTGGATTGGTAATAGCTGTCTGTATTAATCCATCTGGACCAATTATGCTACTTTATGGGTTTAAGACAGTATCGATAAAAACCTTGCGGGATTACATCCAGGAATGGCAATCACCCAATTTTCATGAACTGCGAGTGCAACCATTTATATGGATGTTGGTAATAACCTTCGGAGCAGTAGGATTTTCACGCAAACGACTGGCACTCACCGATTTCTTATTGGTAGCTGGATTCGCTTATATGAGTTTAACATCAGCACGGAATATCGCTATCTTCGCCCTTGTAACACCACTGGTGTTAACCCGTTATGGCGAACCTGTTTTGAAACGCTATAGCAAACTATTAAAGGTGCATGTGTCAACCGTGAAGGTTGATGACGTCTCACCGAGACGACAGGTACTTAATTGGATGATACTCGGTGTGCTGGCAATTGCATGTGTTATAAAAGTCAGCCTGGTTCTACCTCCTGAAGTCAACTGGGCTGTGATTAAGAAAACAATGCCAGTCGAGGCTGTTAATTTCATAAAGCTCACTAAACCATCAGGACAACTCCTTAATTCATATAACTGGGGTGGGTATTTAATATGGGCTTTGCCTGAGTACCCCGTCTTCATTGATGGTCGCACAGATCTGTATAATGATGAGATCATCTCCCAATGGCTGCAGGTCGTCCAGGCGGAAAATGGCTGGCAGCAGGTATTAGACCGCTGGGGAGTAAAACTGATCATTTTGGAGCCGGATCGTCCTGTTGTTGCCCAATTGGATAGTAATGGCTGGAAGCGGATATATACTGATAACACTGCAGTTGTATATAAACTCGAACGTCAGTGAAACAGATTGACCACACCAGCCGCCCGGTTGTAATAATCAGGTTATAGATACCCGCAGCATTCGTCGGAAAGCATAAAAAGCTAAGAAATAAAATAGTCCTGCAATGATCAGCAGGTTTTGATAACCTAAACTTAAAGAGAGATACTCCGCTGCCCCGCCCACAACCGTGCCCAGTAAATTAGCACCAAAGGCAATATTAGCCTGTTTGGTATCTCTGAAGGTTGTGCTATATATTAGATTGGCAAAGAATATCGGGGAAAAGATTAAGACCGTGGCTAGAAAATAGCGGGTGGTCATATCCTCACGTAAAAACGTTTTTATAGGGATGATGAAATTAAGGATAAGGGATATAAATAATAACAGGTATAAAACCCAGATACGTTTGAATGTAAAACGTGCGGCAAATCCATTCGCGATCAATACAACCAGCAGGATTGCGAAAAACACCAGCGAGTTCACCAACCATGTTGAACCGAATAGCAGCAAGAATTGTGCAATACTCTTAACCTCGATAAGAGTGAAGGCAGCCCCCATAAAGAAAAACGGCAAGCCATGTCGGTTAATGGCACCTAACGGTGAAATTTTCCAAATAACAATGGCTGCGAATACCAGGATTATTAGCAATGTATAACTGTAGAATGAAGGTAGGGAGGGCTCTTTCATGTATAGAAAAGGCCAATTATCTGTTGCAGGTACATATTTTTCCAAGGAAGATCGAGAGAAACCTGGTTGGCTGAGATCAATCTCATTCGCTTTTGGACCGGCAAAGATTGTAGCAAAATCCTGGGATGCAAATTGCGGTTCTGAATAGCGATGGTAAACCGGATATTCCCCAAACACTTGATATAGCATGTCGGTTATCTTATTAATCAACCAGTCATAACGGTAAAAATTATATAGGACGAACAGCCCATTCGGTTGGAGGTGTTCTTTAACACTCTGGAATGATTCTAGAGTAAACAAGTAACTCTCTAAACGAAGATTGCTGGTATTGGCAGCCAGAACCAGCGAATCAGGTAAAGCGAATATGATGAGGTCATACTTGGTATTGGTTTTACTTATAAAGGAGCGTGCGTCATCAATGTATAGTGACACGCGGGGATTATCATACGGCTTTTCTGGGTGATATCTCTTGCCTAGTTCAGCGATGCGTGGATCGATTTCTACAGCATCAACATGCTGAACACCATTTGCCAACGCAATGGCGGCATCATTACCTCCTCCAGCGCCAACAACTAACACATTGTTGAAAACAGGTTTTATTGAGAACGCCGAATAAGGAAGTTGGTAGAATAACGCACTTTGTGCCAGGTTAGTGAATTCTTGATGCTTTATTCCGTTGGCCAACAGAACATAGTGGTCGGATGTTTCTTCCGGTTGGGAAAGCCTGATCCAATGTATTGATTGCTGTTGTCCTGTAACCAGGTTTAACCGATAGTAAGGTGACCAGATATTCGCGTATGTATAATCACTGGCAGCAACGATTAGCACGATACCTGATAATAGAAGAAGGTTATTACCAAAGGACCGTCCTATCGGTAAAATTATTACGAGCATCACAACTGCAGATAACATCCAGACCCAGGCAGGTAATGAAAGCAAACTCATGATAGTAAAGAAGGCAATACCTACCAGGCTACCGATTATGTTCAGGCTGTAGGCTTTAAGTGGGGGAAAATCGTTTAACAATCGTCCCAGATCTTGGGATAGGGTCGTAAAAATCGCAGTAATACTGATGAATATCAAGGGTAATAAAATATGGGCTGGCAGCTGAATACTCGCAATACCGCTGCTGGAGAAGTATATGTAATTCTTAAAATTCGGTGTGACCTGAGCGCGTGTGAATAATATGATGGTCATGAAAACAAAAAGTAAAAGGGGGAGCCATTTTAGTAAACGGTAAGGTTTTTCAGCGAGTAATGCCCCAACCCCAATACCTAACAGACATCCTAATAAAACAAAATTAGAGAAATATCCTAGATAAAGGATATAGGAGGATAGCCAGCGGATGCATACTAGCTCAAGGAATAATATTAAAAGGCTAATTAAAAAAAGGCGAAATCCGTCTGATATATTATTAAATAATCGCATGGTCCTCCTTCTACCACCCGATATACCCCCTATATGGTGATTAGGGGGTATATCGGTTGAAACGAATCTACAAAACGCGTATACTTTATTGAATATTTATTAGTTAACTAGTTTTACCGCCGGACAAATGGCAGGTAATTTTTATAACCAGGGCTGATAATTAAGGTTGCATTATTAAATGGTCCCAACCGGCCATCGCGATCGATCATAGCCACGCGCCAGTAGTAGGTTTTATCAGGTAAATAGGCTATA
>CAZPWU010000202.1:0-5106 GCA_964590325.1 uncultured Anaerolineaceae bacterium
ACCGGCTGGATTACCCGTCTGGCTGAAGCTGGCTGGCTTCATCACCCACCCCATGGCCTTATTGTTATGGGTCGCGGGTGGGCTATCTTTTATCAGCGGTCGGACTACCCTGGGCATCGTCATTTGGGGGGTGGTCCTCGTCAACGCGGCGTTCTCGTTCTGGCAGGAGCACCGCGCTGAAGAAGCCGTGGCAGCGTTGAAAAAACTGTTGCCGGTTTACGCCCTGGTGATCCGATACGGTGCTGAGGCCAAAATCCCAGCCAGCGCTATTGTCCCCGGGGATATCCTCGTCCTGGCGGAGGGCGATAATATCCCTGCCGATGCGCGTCTGGTCGAAGAGTTTGGTCTGCGCACCAACAATGCTACCCTCACCGGCGAAGCCCTGCCTGCCCGGAAAACATCTGAAGCCGTCCTGCGTGAGGGCCTCTCTGAGCTTGAACAACCCAACCTGGTCTTTGCAGGGACCTCGGTGGTTTCCGGCACGGGGAGGGCAGTAGTATTTTCCACCGGCATGCTCACCCAGTTTGGTCGCATCGCCAGGCTGACCCAGGCAGTCAAGGAACCGCCCAGCCTGCTCCTGCAGGGCATGGAGCGTGTGACCAGGATCATCTCCCTGTTAGCCATCATCATCGGCGCGGTGGTTTTCTTGATTGGGGTTTTTGATGTGGGTATGCCTGGGTTTGAAGCCTTCATCTTCGCCATCGGCATCATCGTTGCGGCTGTCCCCGAAGGCTTACCGCCAACTGTGACCCTGACCCTGGCGATGGCGGTCCAACGCCTGGCTCAGCGCGGGGTGCTCGTGAAAAAACTAGCGGTGGTGGAAACGCTCGGCACGACCTCGGTGATCTGCACCGATAAAAGCGGCACCCTCACTCAGAATCAGATGACTGTCCGCGAGATATGGGTCTCCGGGCAGCACCTGAGGGTTTCCGGTACGGGATATGAGCCTAAGGGTGGGTTCTCGCCATCACCAGGGGACATGGCTATCGAAGCCGATCTCAACTTTATGCTCACAGCGGCTTTGTTGTGCAACAATTCGCGCCTGATACCTCCTTCGCAAGAGCATCCACAATGGTCTTCCCTTGGAGACCAGACTGAGGCAGCCCTGCGCGTTCTCGCTTTAAAGGGAGGGATTGACGAGCACGCCATGGCATTACTCTTCCCTCGCATTCACGAGCTCCCCTTCGATGCGCGCCGAAAGCGGATGACGACCATCCACCGCAACATGCGCAATGAGATCGCTTTCGTCAAGGGAGCACCCAAGGAGGTCTTGCAGCTTTGCACCCACATCCTGATGCACGGTGAAGCTCGTTTACTAGATGAGGCTGCACGCGCTGAGATCATCCGCGTCAATGATGAATTCGCTCGAAAATCCTTTCGGGTGCTGGCGCTGGCGCGACGTGAGCTCCCCCCACGCACTGGAGCTTACCGTGCCGAAGATACAGAACAGAGCCTGATCTTCCTTGGGCTGGCTGCCATGATGGACCCACCCCGTCCTGAAGTCGCCAAAGCCATGCAAACCCTCCACAACGCGGGAGTGCGCGTGGTGATGATCACCGGTGACTACGGTCTCACCGCCGAATCGATGGCTCGTCGTCTCGGTATGCTCAACACACCCACCCCGCTGATTATCACTGGTGCTGAAGTCGATGGCATGAGTGACACTGAACTTCAGAAGATCCTCGCTAAGGAAATCATTTTTGCGCGTATGGCCCCGGAGCATAAGCTGCGCCTGGTCGCTGCTTTTCAAGCCCGCCAGGATATTGTGGCAGTTATCGGTGATGGCGTCAATGACGCACCCGCGCTGCGTAAAGCCGATATTGGCATCGCCATGGGCATATCCGGGACCGATGTCGCCAAGGAAGCCGCCGATGTCATTCTTATTGAGGACAATTTCGCGGCTGTCGTCAGTGCTATCGAGGAGGGACGGGCTATTTATGATAACCTGCGTAAATTTATCACCTATATTTTCGCCAGCAACCTGCCTGAGATCATCCCGTTCATCTTGATGGCATTGTTTAAAATCCCTCTAGCCCTTACCGTGACCCAAATCTTAGCGATTGACCTCGGTACGGACCTGCTGCCCGCCCTGGCTATCGGGACAGAGAAGCCTGAGCCCGAGGTCATGCAACACCCACCCCGTCAACGGGCGCGACCTCTGTTGGACCGCAGCCTGTTCATCAGAGCCGTTTGGTTGGGTGTCATTGAAACGGTCCTGTGCTATTTTGGTTTCTTCGCCGTCTTTTATTTTACCGGCTATACCCACCTGCTGTCACTGCCTCGCCTCGATTTACTTCCGTATATCAACCGTCTGGCTTTTACTGAGGGGCGTGTCTATGTCCTGGCGACAACGGTCTTCCATGCCGGCGTCGTCACCGCACAAATTGGCAACGCCTTTGCATGCAGAACCGAGCGAGGCGTCGTCAGGCGGATTGGATTCTTCAGCAACCGCTTTCTCTTGGTTGGGATTGCGATTGAGATCCTATTGATCCTGGCGTTAATCTATATCCCACCACTGGCACTGGTATTCGAACATCTGCCCATTCCGCGTAATTATTGGGCTATCTTAATCCTGTATGCACCCATCCTCTACCTCCTCGATTGGATACGCAGGCAGATCATCCGCTATAGAGGGTCGGTGCCCAATCATCATACTTCTGGAGGTGATTTATGAAAGCCATCATTATGGGTTGTGGTCGAGTAGGCGAACAGGTCAGCCGTATTCTAGCTGAAGAAGGTCATGAGGTTGTCGTTATCGACTGTGATCCTGCTGCCCTGGAACGCCTTGGCCCTCGCTTTAAGGGACGCATCATCAAGGGCATTGGCTTCGACCGGGATGTTTTAATCGAAGCCGGGATCGAGCATGCAGATGCGTTCGCAGCTACGAGCTCATCGGATAGTGTTAACATTGTCGCTGCACGAATCGCTCGCAATATTTTTCATGTCCCGAGGGTCGTCACTCGCCTGTATGACCCTCGGCGGGCCGAAATCTACCGGCGTTTCGGACTGATCACCATATCATCGACTACCTGGGGCGCGGAGCGTATCCGTGAGCTGCTCACCCACGCCGACCTGGATACCGTGCTGACCTTCGGTAAAGGCGAAGTTTCGTTGGTAAATGTCGAAGCACCGCCACAATGGGCAGGTCGCCTCGTGAAGAACATCTCCGTGCCCGGTGAGGTGAATGTCGTTGCTATTACCCGACAAAACCAGGCATTTATACCCACCCTGGGTACTGAATTACGCTCAGGTGACATGATCCACCTGACCGTCCTCGCTACTGCGATGGACCGTATTGAATCATTGTTGGGATTTGGAGCTGGAGGTTAATTATGTTTGTTATCATAGTCGGAGGTGGGAAAACGGGATCTCATTTAGCCAAATTGTTACTAAACGAAGGTCACCAGGTCAAAGTCATCGATGACCGTCCGGAAGTTTTGGAACGCCTGGCTGAAGAACTACCGAATGAAGTCGTTATATGTGGCGATGGCAGCTCCCCCAGCATTCTGGAGATTGCCGGGATTGACAGTGCTCAGGTCCTGGCGGCAGTGACCGGTGAAGATGAGGAAAACCTGGTCATCACCTCACTGGCACGCTTCGAGTTCCATGTGCCGCGCATTATCGCACGCGTGAATAACCCAAAGAATGCCTGGCTGTTCACACCAGAGATGGGAGTAGACGTGGCGTTGAACCAGGCCGATATCCTGGCCAAGCTGATCGTTGAAGAGATGTCATTGGGCGACATGATGACATTGCTCAAGCTTCGTAAGGGTGAGTTCTCTTTTGTCGAAGAAAAAGTACACCCCAACGCAACCGCAGCCGGTAAATCGTTGCGCGATCTCATCCTGCCCCCTGAATGTGTCGTGGCGGCTGTCTTACGCAAGGGAAGACTGATCATCCCACGGGGTGATACGGTCCTGCAGCCGTCAGATGAAGTTTTAGCCGTAGTGCATTCCTCGCAGGTTGGTCAACTGGCTGCTCTACTGGGAAATGTGCAATGAGGGATAAAGCTCTTCAGGATTAACGGAGTAGAGAGCCCTTCACGGGAAATCCCGATGAAACCCGAATCTCGCTTTCAAAATTAACCAGCTTGGGGTATAATCGGCTGGCGAATCTACTTTTGAGGAAATGTGATGCCGAAACGAACTTATCAACCCAAGATTCATCGCCGTCTACGCGTGCATGGTTTTCGTACCAGGATGGCTACGCCTGATGGACGCAGAGTTCTAAAGAGCCGTCGCCTTAAGGGCCGCTACCGCTTAACTGTAAAAATGAATAACCATGTTAAGCGAATCAATTGGAATAGTTAAGCATGTTGTTGTTCATAATGGGGGTCTCGCCCAAGGGGCGTGATCAACCGATCTCCAGGGGTGAAGCGCAAATTCCGCCTGACCAGGTCAACCGAATTCATGCGGGTGCGGCGATTGGGAAAGTCTTATGCCCACCCGCTTGTTGTATTAGTCACTTTACCCAATGAGCAGAATAATGTACATTTCGCAATATCATCTGGTCGGTCGGTGGGGAATGCGGTGCAGCGCAACCGCGCTAAACGCCTGTTGCGAGAAGCCCTCCGTCCCCTCATTCCAAATATCACACCCGGTTGGGACATCCTGCTGTTGTCTCGACGGCCTCTGGCTGAGGCCACTTACCAAGACACCCAAGAGGCCTTAATCATCGTCCTTAAACGTGCGCACTTATTGATAGAATCTTATGGCAACCGATCTTTATCTGGTACATGACCAGGGATATGACCAATCTGCAGAGCCCCGCCTGCGTGATTTACCGTTACGATTGGAAAACCTGCCCCGTATCCCTCTCCTGGCTTTCATCAGGTTTTACCAGGTAACTATCTCGCGCTTATTGCCACCCGATACATGCCGGTTTTATCCAACGTGTTCACATTATGGCTACCAGGCGATTTACAAGTACGGTGCCCTGAAAGGTAGCTTGATGGCTGCCTGGCGTGTATTACGCTGTAATCCTTTTAACCCGGGCGGATTCGACCCTGTGCCATAATAGCAGGGGATAAGGGATAAGGAAAAAAGCATAACTCCTTACCCCCTATCCCATATCCCCTGAAACAAAGAAGAGAAAAATACTTTACTC
>CAZPWU010000203.1:0-5077 GCA_964590325.1 uncultured Anaerolineaceae bacterium
TCACCTCAATGATGCCGGATATGTCAGATCATAATGCCTTGGAGAAAGACCTCGTATTTGTCGGCTTGATAGGCATGATTGATCCGCCTCGACCTGAGGTCGCACCTGCATTGGAAAAAGCAAATCAGGCCGGTATTCGAACTATTTTAATAACCGGGGATTACCCTAACACAGCTCGTGCGATCGCAGAATCGATCGGCCTGATCCGACCCGGTCACAATGTGCTCACCGGTGAGGATCTGGATAAGACAACCGACGAAGAACTAACCAAGCAGGTGGCATACACCGATGTATTTGCGCGTGTCTCCCCGGAACACAAGCTGCGTATTGTAGAAGCCTTGCGCGCTCGCGGCGAGGTGGTCGCCATGACCGGCGATGGGGTTAACGATGCCCCGTCTATTAAGCGCGCCGATATCGGTGTAGCGATGGGGATCACCGGCACCGATGTGGCTAAAGAAAGTGCCGATATGGTGTTGACCGACGATAACTACGCCAGCATCGTATCGGCGGTGGAACAGGGTCGGGTGATCTACAGCAACATCCGCAAATTTGTCTATTACCTGCTGTCTTGTAACATTTCTGAAATTGCCATTATCTTTCTGGGTACCATGTTCTCCCCAGGCTCCCCCTTGACCGCTATTCAATTGCTCTGGCTGAACCTTGTTACCGATGGTGCACCAGCCCTGGCGCTGAGTACTGAAAAGGGTGATCCCGATATCATGCGACGACCGCCCCGCCGGGTTAAAGAGCCCATTATAAACCGGTTCATGTTAATCGGTATCCTAATACAGATTGTTGTAGATACGATAGTAGTTCTATTGGCCTATTTCCTGGGTTTAAAACTTCACCCTGCTCAGCCAGAATATGCCGAGACCATGGCTTTTGTGACCCTCTCTGCTTCTGAGTTGCTTCGTGCCTATACTTCACGCTCTGAGCGTAATCCATTACTTAAAATTGGAATTTTTTCCAATCCCTTCATGAACTATGCTGTGCTCCTTTCACTGACTCTACTTTTAGCCGTAGTCTATATACCATTCTTGCAACCCATTTTCAATACTATACCCTTAGGGTGGTCACAGTGGAAGGTTATGCTGCCCTTATTGTTTATACCAGCAGTAGCCGCTGAAGCCATAAAATTCTTTCTCTATAGAAATCAACGACCATCTTAAAATCAGGAGATCATGTATGCCCAAGGATGATTTGATGACCCATTTCGCCGTGATCCAGGAAGCTAACCGACCCGTTAAATTGATTAATACTTACCGGGGTATCCCTATCTCTTATGATGCTACTATCATAAAGATTAACCAAGCCTATGTCGCTTTTCAAGTCCATGAATACCAGGCTGTGTGTATGGCTTTGGAGGGTAAAACCTATATCCAAAGCGCCTTGCTGCCGGAAGTTTATCAGGCTCAGTCTGTAGCTGTTGATGTCTTGAAAAGGGAAGTTATCCTTACCGAGTTTAAAGGGGTAGGCCAATCGGTCGGCAAGCGAATGTCAGTGCGTGTCCATCCGAAAGAACCGGTTGACGTTGAGATCCATGTCAGAGAACAAAGCTATTCTGGAAAATTAGCAGATATCTCCACGAGTGGAATTGGTGTCTTTACATTTAATACTTATATCTATGGGGATTTATCTTTTGATAAAAACACAAGTGTTTCTATCGAGGTCCGTCTGCCGGTTTCAGATTCACCCTTGAACTTTCAGGGGAAGATTTCCAGCGTTGTCCATCAAAAAGATACGTTCCTGCACCGGCTGGGTGTAAAAATCCGCTCTAATCCTGCGGCGGAACCGGTACTGCAACGCTACCTGACCCAGCGACATATAGAAATCATGCGCGAGTTGAGAGTTGTCTACAAATCAATGGCCCAAAATAAAGAGAAGGTGGGATAAAGCCATGTCATTGGATTTCCAACAGGTCCACGAGCAAGTCAGGAAACTGGGCGATAACGCGATCATCAGAGAACAGCGTTTAAAATCCTTACGCCAAAAAGCCCAGGATTTGCTCAAAGAACACGCCCAGGACCTCGATGGTCTATGCGATAGAATAGAGCTGGTCGTTAAAAATTATGACTCCACGCTGCGCTGCGCGTTACCGGTGAGCGAGAACCTGGATGCGTATTTTCCACTACCTCCTCTTCCAGGTAAAGCGACCATCCTGGCAGCCGATGGATCACAGATCAACCCAGACCGTCACGAACCCGTGGAATACTGCTTGATCAACTTCGGAGCCATCCGAATGCATTATGGAGAGCCAGATACTCCCCAGCCGATCATTGAAAGTAAGCTGCTTTATGGAGATCAGCTCTATACTACAACCGGGACACTGACAGAGGCAGCCTTGGCATTAACACGCGATTTAAACGAGCGTACCTTATTAGCTCAGATCGCTATCAATACCCCAGCCCCTGTCATTACATTCACCGATGGGCAAATGGAGCTTTATGGGGCCAGGATCGGTGAGGAGCAGACTCTGGCTGAGTTTCGGAAGAGTTTAGAGGCATATATAAAGGTATTGTCTGACCTTAATACCCATCAAGTGATTACCGCTGGTTATATCGATAAACCGGGGGCTGATCTGGTCGTACGGCTTCTCGAGATCGCGGACGCATCTGAGAGTGACCTGGCCGATATCCATCGCATCCGACAGTTGCGCGGTGTAAGGGACGTTGACTTATTTTATACTCTGCTCCAACCTGGTGACCGTTCTTCGGTTTTTGCACTTCAATCGAAATCCACTGCATACTACAAAAACGAGCTTGCTCTCCACTTCTTCTATCTGAATGTCGGGAGGGAGGGTCACCCCTGGCTGTCGCGTGTCGAGGTCCCTGCATGGGTTGCCGGGAACCGCGAAATGCTTGATAACCTGCATGCGGTCCTCGTCCATCAGTGCCGGATGATGGGCAGTCGACCCTATCCGTATCTGCTGCACCGCGCTCACGAAGCGGCAGTTGTTTCTTTTCAAGAGAAGGAACAAGTAACTCAAATGATCGCCTTGGAGCTTCGTAAGCGAGGTGTTATCGTCGGTGAACAGTCCTATAAACAGGCTGCGAAAGACTCGGCTGCCAGGACAAGGTATTAATGACTGTATTTAATAGGACTTACGTAGTTCGCAAAGGAACCACCGAAAATATGGGTGTTGGGTGGGCGTACATACGCCCAACACCCATATTTTCGGGCTTTTCTCGTTTAACTGCGTAACTTTTTTTAATTATACCTGTATGGCTAGCAAGACGTAGACATGGAGTAATAGAAGATGAGCGCGATTGAGATCGGGCGATTATTACGGGCTGGCACCTCCGGCTTTGTGATCGGCTGCCGTGTCTCGCAGGCAAATGCTCCTGCATTCGGGGCACTGGTGCGCGTCCCTCTGGGGGAGGTTTACCAGGTGTATGGGCTAATCCATGACATCCATATCGATGATGACGGCCTGGTACGCCAGCTGGTCACTGCCGAAGGGGTATCTGAGTCAGTCATTGCGGACAATCGTGTCAACCGCAACGTGCCCGTCGAAATGAGTGTACTCACTGTAGGATACCAGCAGGAGTTACGTATATCCCACTTATTACCGCCGCGCCCACCCTTAAGTCTGGACGTTATTTACTTATGTGATCAGACCGAGGTATGCCAATTTACTGCGGTGGGTCGTTTCGGTTATTTCCGCCATATATTAAGAGCACAAGACGTACCGGTTGGTGAGCTGCTGGCTGCTCATTTACAGCAGGCGCAGGCAGCCCATAATATCGCAGGTAATCCCGCCTGGCTAAACAAGGCCACCCAAGAATTGATCATTCTGTTGCGTGACGATTACCCGACGTTGATGGCGGTTTTGGGAGCATTAAGTGAGGTTATTGTTAATTAGGGGAGTTTAATATGGAAGAAGGTCATGATGTGATTGGGTATGTCGTCGGGGGAGGACTCAAGGAAAACTTCCGTATTCGCCTGACCATCCCTGCCCAACAGGTGCAGGAAGGTGGCTTCGTCGTGATTAAAAGTGATAACTGGCAATTTTACGGTCTGGTGACCGATCTACAGTTGGGGGCAACAGACCCACGCTTCGCCGATGAACAAAGCGAGACGCGTTTGCCACCTGACCTTGCGCACCTGCTTCACGGGCAAACGTTATACACAAACCTTGAGGTACTGCCGTCCCTCATGTATGAGGTCGGTCCGGACTCTGGACCTGGTACGGTTGATTATGAGGCTTGGCGTGCTGCCCTGGGAGATATAGAACCGCGCCCTGTCCCGGTTAA
The DNA here is from genome assembly GCA_964590325.1 of uncultured Anaerolineaceae bacterium. Lineage (GTDB taxonomy): Bacteria > Chloroflexota > Anaerolineae > Anaerolineales > UBA4823 > CAZPWU01. Next base: position 4,254 of record CAZPWU010000203.1, read on the forward strand.
AACCGTGCCACCTCACCATGCCCCGGTATATATGGCAGGTCCGGGTGACATCGCCGAGATCTTCGGAAAACCTGAAGTAGCAGGAAACTTCATCATTGGCTATACTCGCGAACAAGGCCATCCGGTGTGCCTGAATCTTAATAAATTCATCCAACGTTCTTCGGGTGTCTTCGGTGCAACCGGGACGGGCAAATCTTTCCTCACTCGCATCATCCTGGCTGGACTGATCCACTATAACACTGCCTCAGTGCTTATTTATGACATGCATAATGAGTATGGGTATGACGATATCGCCTCCGACACCGGTCAGCGTGTGATTGGCTTGCAGAGCAAGTTCTCCAGCCGGATACGGGTAGTTGGTCTGGGTAAGGGTGCTCAAATCCGCGGTAAGGTCCCTGACTTCAACCTGGAAATCGCTATGAGAGACATCCAGCCCGAGGATATTGAGCTATTGACCCGCGAGCTTAATCTGAAAGAAACTACCCCCACGAGATACGCAGTTACAGCTGATATAGTACTCAGGTACAAACGCTCCAGCGGTGAAGGCAAGGATTGGGGCATGACGGTAAACGTGAGATTCACCAGAGAGATCAAGTAGCCTTTGTTTGCCTGAGGAGGGTTCGAAGGAACCAGTGAGTCAGACGTCTAAGACATACATTGGTCTTGTTTCTGACCAGAGATCGGTGCGCAAGTGTCCTCAGAACGTCCTTGCGTGCGACTTGTGCTAGGGCTGCTTTGGGACAAGCTGGGCCCCACCTTAGGTGCAAGTTTCCGGAAAGAATGGGGCACGGTCGGGCATTCTCCTTGGCAGCAGCTCCACTCCC
>CAZPWU010000204.1:0-5056 GCA_964590325.1 uncultured Anaerolineaceae bacterium
TTAGTCCACGAGCTACGTACACCGATGGCCTCCCTGAGCACGGCTGCTCACCTCTTGTTACGACCCGACCTATCCGAAGATCAACGCGGTCGGATTTTGGAGATCATACGGGATGAAACCTTCCGCATCTCGGAGCTGGCATCAGCTTTCCTTGATCTGTCTAGGCTGGAATCTGGCCGCGCCCAGTACCAAACTGAAGTGTTTGACATTGATAAACTGCTGGAAGATTGCGAGCTGGTCATGAGCAGCCGTGCCACTGAAAAAGGGCTTACCCTGAAATTAAATATAAAAAAGCCACTACCCCCATTGAAAGCTGATCGTGACAAGATCAAGCAAGTGGTATTTAATTTGCTCAGCAACGCGATCAAGTACAACAACCCTGGAGGGAAAATCACCCTTTCAGCCTATACCCTCCGGGATGAGTTGGTGTTGTCTGTCAGCGACAGCGGAACCGGTATCCCAGCGGAGAGTATCCCTCACCTCTTTGAAAAGTTCTATCGGGCACCTGGGTCCGAGATGATGGCCTCAGGCACAGGGTTGGGGTTAACCATCAGTAAGCGAATCGTCGAAGCTCATGGAGGCCGCATCGAAGTTGACAGTCAGCTCGGTATAGGAACGACGTTTACAGTGTATCTACCGTTAAAGGCCGGGGAGTAGGGGCTAGGCGACAGGGGTTTTATGAGGATTTTTAACACACCTGGTTGGGCGGCACGTTCAAAAGCAGCTATTCCATTTGAAAGTGGGTAACTGGTTTCTATCATGGGGGTGGGATCTATCTGCCCGGTTTCTAACAAGCGTAGCGCAGGTTGGAATGGTCCACAACGCGAGCCTACCAGGGTGATTTCATCCACCACAATTGACGAGAAATTAAACTGGGTGTCCCCATGATAAGTGCTCTTTAACACGAGCGTCCCGCGTGGGCGGACAGCCTGCCGCGCCAGGATTAACCCCTGAGGTGAACCGGTCGCCTCAACGACCACATCCCACTTTTGGGGCTTAAACTCATCTGGGGCCAATGACTGGATCTGGTAAGCCTCCAACAACTCGATCTGGCGATGTCGGCGCACGACAACCTTCAGGTCACAGCCGGTCAGAGCCAGGGTTTGTGCGATCAGTTGTCCTAACCTGCCCGCACCAATTACCAGGACGCGGTCTGTGGGATGAACAGATATCTGTTGTTGGATTTCCAACGCGGCTGCCAGTGGCTCGGTAAAGACCGCAGCTTCATCGGGGATAGAGTCTGGCACACGATGCAAATTCTCCAGGGGTAAAGTCAGGTATTCAGCAAATACACCGTGGCGGTTTAAAATTCCCAACACAGTTCGCTGCTCACAATGGGTATTTCGACCTGCGCGGCAGGCTTCGCACTCCCCGCAGGTGATGTTGATCTCACCCACCACACGACTACCCATCCAGTTAGAGTCGGTTGGTCCATCAACAACATTCCCAACAAACTCGTGTCCTGGAATACCAATAAAAGGATAGTATCCCTGTACCATCTCCAGGTCCGTGCTGCAGATGCCCGCCAGGCGTACGCGCACCAAGGCCTCCCCTGGTTGCGGTGTGGGAACAGGAACATTATCTCGATAAGATAATTTTAAGTTTTCAAGCCAGAGACACTGCATGCTCACATCCTCCCACAAAGCCTGGTCAGCGCGGCCCTTTCCTGCCAAACTGGCGCTCGAGCAGGTCGACCGTCAGGTGAATCATCGTCGGTCGCCCGTGCGGACAGGTACGGGGTGATTGGCATCCTTCGAGGTCCTGCAGCAGTGTGCGTTGCTCTTCAGGAGACAGGATCTGTCCCGCCTTGACCGCGGCTCGTTTACAGACCCGCGCAATGATTTTCGCCTCCACTTCGGTTTGCAGGGGAGTCTCGTCTTCTTCAAAATCTTCGACCACCGCATGTAAGGCTAATGCCGGATCGATACCGGTCAACAGGGACGGGACAGCCCTCACCAAAAAGGTACCTGGTCCGAATTGTTCCACCTGGAAACCCAGGTGCCTCAAAAGAGGGAGTTGTTCTATCAGGAGGCGGGCGCTGCCAGGTGGTAGATCCACGGTGACCGGTTGCAGGAGGGACTGGGCTGGTATGGCGCTGCCTGACTGACTGTCAGGTTCATGTCGACTCGATCGGTCAAGCTGATCGACTCGCTGATGCTGGGAAATGAACCGTTCAAACAAGACCCGCTCGTGAGCGGCATGTTGGTCTATTAGATACAGGCCATCCGGCCCTTCGGCGACCAGATAAGTCAGGGCGACCTGGCCGATCAGTCGTAGTAAGGGTACACCATGAGGATAGGGAGAAGGGATAGGAGATAAAGGTTGGCGATCGGGTATCTCTCGTCCTTTTCCGGTCGTCCATAGTCTCTCATCTATCGTTTCTTGTCTTTCACCCCAGGATGGCGTCGTCCAATGAAGCTGCTGGCCGAGCCCAGCAGACACCTCCGGCACCGGGGTATGGGCCAACAAGGCGCGCCTCACCCCACGCTGGACGCTGCTGAAGACACCTTTGGGGTCACGGAAACGCACCTCAGCCTTGGTCGGATGCACATTGACATCTACGGTTTCGGGGGGCAGCTCCAGGAAGAGAGCTGCCAATGGGTAGCGTCCAACCATCAAAAGGGTATGATAAGCCTGGACGACAGCCGTTATCAGGCTGGAATCCTGTACCGGGCGACCATTGACAAAAAAGGTGATCTCGCGGCGATTAGAACGAGTCAGGGTGGGGGGACTGATATAGCCGGTGAGCTGTAATATCTCATCTCCAGACAGGACTTCGATCATCTGTCGAGCTACTTCTACCCCATAAAGCGCCGCCAACACCTCGCGGCGATCCCCACTACCGCTGGTTTGCAGTGCAGGACGGCCTTCCTGTTGCAGATGGAAACGCACTGTCGGATAGGCCAGCGCATAGCGCGTCACCAATGTATCCATCAGGCGACGTTCGGTCGTGTCGTGCTTGAGAAACTTTAACCGGGCTGGCACGTTGTAAAACAGGTCTTCAACCCGCACCACGGTACCGACCGGTGCACCAACAGGCTCCACAGCACCGACCTGTCCCCCTTCAACCCGCAGGCGCGCCCCAACCGCACCATCTGCCGGACGAGAAGTAAGGGTCAATCGGGCGACTGATCCAATCGACGCCAATGCTTCACCGCGGAAACCCAGGGTGGTGATGTGGAACAAATCCTCGGCACTGCTTAACTTACTGGTGGCATGACGGGCTACTGCAAGAGAAAGCTCATCGGTTTGAATCCCACAGCCATCATCGCCAACTTCGACCAGGCGTTGGCCAGCGCCCTCTGTAATAATCGTAATATGCCTGGCACCAGAATCAAGGGCATTCTCTAAAAGCTCTTTAACCACCGAGGCTGGGCGTTCTATCACTTCTCCGGCCGCGATCTGCGATGAGACATCCGGGGATAACACATGAATAGGCATGTGGAAATTATAAAGGGGAATAAAGGATAGGGGAATAGGAGAGAAGGTAATAAGGGATAAGGTGACAAGGGACAAAGGATTATAATTGCCTAAATGTGCTTTTCTACTTTGTTTTTCGATCTCGATGATACCCTTTATCCATCCAACAGCGGTCTATGGGATGCCATACGAGATCGAATGAATGAATTCATGTATGAACGGGTTGGCCTGTCCCGCGAAGAGATCCCCATCTTGCGCCGTTTTTATTTTGAAACCTACGGAACCACCCTGCGGGGTCTGCAAATCCATTACAATGTGGACGCCGACGAATACCTGGCTTATGTGCATGACCTGCCCCTTGAACAATATATCCGACCCGACCCTGAGCTGCGACTCATGCTGATCTCCTTAAATCGGTCGAAATGGATCTTCACCAACGCCGATGATAATCACGCCCGGCGAGTCCTGACAGTATTGGGACTCAATGACTGTTTTACCGGGATTGCGGAAGTACGTTCTCTTGGATTCCACTCTAAGCCAGATGTGGAAGCTTACCGGCGCGCGATGTCCCTGGCAGGGGAAACAGACCCTCACCAATGCGTCCTCTTCGACGATACCCCTCGTAACCTGGCCCCGGGGCGTGATTTAGGCTTCTTTACCGTCCTGGTTGGATCTCGCGAACCAAACTCGGTTGCTCATTTTTCAATCTCTCGACTCAATGATCTCCCCCAGGCTATGCCGGAACTCTGGGCCTGATTAACAGACTATCCTCTGCACAAATGGATCTATGGACTACTCTAGAGTAATTCCTATTGTTTGCATTGCTTTGGTCATCGTGGTCGGTGTTAACGCGGCAGTCTATGCAGCATTACACCGCGGCAAAGAGGCCAGCCAGGTCGATTTATTGCGCCGAGCGGCTAAAACCACACGCCGACCCTGGGCCAAAGAGGATGACAATTTACAAGAGCTCTCCAGGCGCGTGGCAGAATTAAAGGAAATAGAAAAGGAAAGGCAAACGGATAAAGGCAATTCGGATAGGCCATGAAAGAGAGCCGACTTATGATTAATAAACAAATATCAATAGATGACGCTGCCGCACAGGTATCGACCGGTTGTACATTGGCCTTGGGCGGAATGACCCTCTATCGGCGTCCGTTGGCATTTGTACGGGCTCTGTTGCACAGATTTGGTCAAACCGGTGAGCCGAAAGACCTGACCCTGCTATCATTTACCGGCGGGTTAGAAAGCGACTTGCTGGTCGGTGCCGGGATGGTTTCGCGCGTCCGGTCGTGCTATTTTGGCCTGGAAATATTCGGACTGGCACCCATGTTTACCTATTATGCCAACCACGGCGAAATCCATATCATCGAAGAGACCGAAGCCAGTCTGTCGTTTGGGCTGCGTGCACAATTGGCAGGGGTTGGTTTCATGCCTGGACGGGGCTGGTTGGGCACTGACCTTCCCAAGCTGCGCCCAGACGTGAAGATGGTCACCGATCCTTACAGCGGTGAGGAGCTGGTCGCCTTCCCTGCCATCCAACCTGATGTGGCAGTGATCCATGCTCTGCGCGCCGACCCTGAAGGTAATGCGGTAATTGGGTCCAATAAGGGCGTGGATGAGGAGCTGGCCCTTACCA
>CAZPWU010000205.1:0-5041 GCA_964590325.1 uncultured Anaerolineaceae bacterium
GTGAGGGCGCGAGCCAGGTTCAGGTGGGTAAAAGGCTCTAATGGGGCAGCTTCGGTTGCGTGCCGTGACAGGTAGATGGCAGCCTCCCATTGTCCAAGATCAAGGGCGGCACTGGCTATTGCAATATAATCCGCAAGGGACTTGCTGAAGGAGGTTGATGGCAAGACATGCTCATTTGAGTCATTTTGGATATCTATTGGCTGGCAACCGCATGTTTCGAGGGCTTCCTGGAATGTTTGTAAAGCGGTTGTGTAATCACCACGGCGGGCTGTCAGGCGCGCCTGGACTGCCAGGATGCGAGGTGGTAAGCTCTCTAATGCTACCTCAGACACCATATCAAGGACAGTATTCAGGCACTTGGCTGCTTCAATCTCCTCACCTTCATCAAGTGCAAGTTCAGCGCAAAGGCAAAGGTATGGCAAGTCATTAATCGCATAAGGATAGATATCGGTGGGTTCCTCGACTGTTAAACTCTCTAATTGTTCAGCACTGGTTTTTTCTAGGGATGTTTTCCAGACCGTACCGAGGTAGGATCGTGCTCGTTCGAGCTGCAGGAGTGCACGTGCGATATCCGCAGCCAAGGCTCGGGCCACATAAATTCCGGTCGCCTGGTAATCGGGGAGGAGCTCTGGATGACTGGAAGCATCGATCATCTCTTCGGCATGACTGAGTGCATCCTGTAACTTACCCATTGACCGTAATATAAGAGCTGCGCGCTCATGCAAGTCTGGAGCATCAGGAATTTGATTAATTGCATCCTCCAGGCATTGCAGAGCAGTTTCTACTTGACCCAATTCTAGCAGCAAGTCTGCTTTAACCCGGTAAAGAGATGAGTTATCGGGGTCCAGTTGGATGGCTTTTTCAATTGTTTCTAATGCTTTATCAACGTTTCTAGCCTGTCGGTATGCATGAACAAGGTTAATCAACAGGTTAAAGGCCATAACCGAATCCGCAGGATCCTGAATATTAATCGCTCGATCCAAGCAGTTTATTGCGCTTTCAGGGTTGCCGATGTTAAGCAGCATTTGCGCCGCTTGCTGAAGGTTATCAACAGTGGCTTCCTCTATCGAGATGATTTTCTGTAAAGATTCGTCAGCTGCGGCGTTATCACCACTATCTAACTGTACCTGAGACAGCTTGAGCAAGAGATCGGTGCGATGTGGTGCTATCAGGACGGTTTGTGCCAGAGCATCAACAGCTTCAGAATATATTTGCGTAATCTCTGCTTGAAGTTCTCCCGGCTGTCTGACCAGCTCGACCATCTTATTAGCATACCAGGTTAAGGACTCCAGTTCATTGGGAGCCAGGTTTAAAGCTGCACGAGCAGTATCAAAGGCTTCTTTCTGCAACCCAGCGCACAGGTATGCTTCCGCCAGCGATTGCTGTATTTGAGGATTAGATGGATCTGAGTTGGCTGTTTCCTGGAAAGCTGCAATTGCTGTTTCGGGTTGGTGGAGAGCCAGGGCAACGCGTCCTAATCCCCAGGATAACCGTGTCTTCCAGGTTTGATCCTGAGCCAGGCTTGATTCCAACGCAACCTGGTACCACTGTAATGCTGAGGATAAGTCGCCGGATAAAGCTAATGCTTCAGCTATTAATGCTTGCGCTTCAGTCAGGTCTGGATCTTTTTCGAGGACATGCTGAAGTGCCTGGACGGCTACTTCAGGCTGTTCTTTGACTTCCAGCAGAGCACGAGCATAGTCCAAGTATGGTGCAGAATCATCTGGTTTAGAGCCAACTACAGTCGCCAGGGCAGGTAGTGCCGTACGTGCTTCTCCAAGCGCTAATAAAGTCTGTGCATAAGCGTAAGCCAGTTCGAAATGAGTTGGGGTTGCCTGGTAAGCTGGCTCTAACACCTGACGTGCCTGGGGGAGGTGCCCGAGCTGTCGCAAGGTTTGCCCTAAGCGTAAGGCGATCTGGTAGTTCACTGGGGCAAGCTCAGCAGCTCGTTGAAGAGCGATCAAAGCCTGGGTAGGGGAGTTAGAAGACAGGTAGGCTTCACCCAGTGCGAGGTGAGCTTCAGGGGAATCGGGGAGGGCCTGGACGGCAGAACGTAAAGTATCCAACGCCGTTTGCATCTGCCCTGTTTCCTTTAGTGACCTCGCCATTGCCAGCCATGGTTCTAGCAAATGTGGAGCTAATTGGGTCGCTTTAATAAAGTGTTCCATGGCCAATTGGTGATCGCCCAATGCTGTTAGAGACTCTCCGAGTAATGCATGAGTCAGACCATCTTCGGGATCTTTTTGCATAGCCTGCTGGCATATATCTATAGCCCGCTTAGGCTCACCTGCGCAGAGGGCACAGTTAGCAAAGGATCGTAAATCTTCCAGAGCTGGTTCAGGTCCTGCTGCGAGGGTCATCCGTTCATTCAAGGCGATTTCCCATTCACCTTGTGCTTCCAGGTTGTCAGCTAGCTCTCGACGCAGGTCAGTAGAATCAGGTGCTAATATTACAGCTAGCTGGAAGGCCTGAGCAGCTTCACTAAAGTCCTTACTGGCGTTCCTGGCGTGGCCTAAGAGCGTCAGCAATTTAAGGTCGGTAGGATTCAGACAGAGAGCAAGTTCACAGGCACGGGCTGATTCTAGAGGGCGATTAATATCCAGGAGAAATTGGGCCAGTTGGGCAAGAACCGGCTGACAGTGTCGGCGGAAGATATAGTTAGGATTCTCAGACATCGGGGAACGATCAATTGTCTCAGAAGGCTTTTCAAACTCTTCGAGAGCCTGGATGGCTATTCGTCGCGCGCGTTCTATATCACTTGTTTGAGCTGCCAAGCGAGCTGAGGCATACAAGACGGCTGGATGTTGGTGGGATGACTGCTCCGGAAGCCCATCTTCCAATGTGTGGTCTGTGTCTTCATCTTCGAGCTGGCAGACTCTAACTTCCTCGGATTTACCGGCTTCAATCATTGCCACTGCCAGACCAGCCTGGTAGAAGGGATTGTCAGGTGCCATCTCAACGGCTTGTTGCCAGTTAGCTAATACCTCAACACTTTGAGTAGTTTGAGCGGTGAGCTGTGCAGTTTGGGCACACAATTCTGCGTGAAGCCTGCGGGTGATTTTTTGTGCAGCTTTCAGGATAGAGAGGGCCCCTTCTGTGTTGTTAGCGATCTGGCAAGTATCTGCTGTCTGGATGAGATGATCCAGTCCTTCGACTAAATTTTGAGTATCAGCCTCAATGGAATGTGTCGTACTGATCACAACGTCACTGAGCTGGTCTGTTGATTGGTCTGCAATGAGTCGGCGCGCCAATTCCGTCGCCAGGGAAGGGCGTAGTGTTGAAAGTTCGCGCAGGATTGTCAGACGATCAGGTGATGGCAGAGGCTGGATATTTTGATTCCCAGCGATCAGTGTCCGCAATATATCCACCTGTTCTTCGGGTGAGCCCGGGTTGCAAAGCAGGGCAGATAGAGCCAGGGAATGCCCGCCAGGAATAGAGCTCTGGGTGATAAGAGCATGCAGCAGATCAAAGGGATCGGGGATCATCCCATGGAGACAGGCCATTGTGGTATGCCAGGCGAGTTGGGGTTGTTTCCCTAATTCGTCTCCCAGGCTTGCCCATGATCCAGTCAACCAGCGATGCTCATGTAGATAGAGGGCTAATAGGGCTGATAGGATTAAGGTTGGCCTTTGGATGATACCAGCGTCATCAGGCTTGCCCAAGTCATTATAAGCATCGACCACCACCTGGTTAATCTCTGGTTCCAGTGGGGAGTACGGTAGTGTCCGTAAACTATATAGAGATACTGGCAATGCAAGGTAATTCAATGCCAGGGCAGCAGGCGACCAAACCTCAAGCTGAGATGCATCCTTAGGGATAGCACGCAGACAAAAATCTGGGTCTTGTATGCTTTCCCAAATGATCGGTTCCTGTCGTAAGGCCATGATTACCCACGGCCAAGCAGGTTCTGGGAGAGATTGCTTCAGTCGTTGAATAACGGATATGGTGTTCATGGTCTATTGCATTTGAAGGACTAACCAATAGGTGACTGCCATCAAGGACAGGCCGATGACCGTAAGGAAGACGCCGATACCGGTTGTTGTCCGCATCATCTCATTGATCGTTATAAGCAGGGAGGAGGCGTTGCCAACCAGGCCTGAAATTTCTTCAGCCAATCCTTTCTGAGCAATCTGAGCTGTTTGTGTGGCAAGAGACTTCAAATCATGTCCCCAGGCTCTGGTTATCAGAATGACCACGCCGGTCGTAAAGGTAATGATGCCGAGCAAAAACATAAAGCCAGCCATGATGAGTTGAATATTATGTACGTTATACAAGTCCATATTGCCTACCTTTCGGAGTGCTCGTTATTTAATCAGGTGAGCCTGTTGGTCAAGCCCAGGAAACTGGCAGGAACGGCTGCTGGATAAAGCCAGCGATTGCCATTCATCGATTACCAGCTTTATATCGAGATCCGTGCTGAGATGCCCGTTGACCTGGTTATAAAGCTCATTTAGATTTGGAAATTGGGAGAGTTGGAAAACCTTCCAACATACATCCTGTAGTAAACCCGCCTGCCCGATGAGAGCAGCTTGGGCGTTTTCCCAGGGGTGCGGTAAACCTTTGACAACGTTCTGCCCATTGATTGGATGAGGGGTATTTTCTATGTTACCTATATATTCAATGGTTTTCGCAGTCGCAACCTCATCAAGCACAATATATCCACTCCACCAAATATTTCGGTCTGTCAGTACTTTTACGAAATTCGCATCGAGATGATGATCTTTTGTTAAACGAAAGGTTTTCGCAAGCGTATTTGATCCAGATGTCTCCCCGGGGGTACCTGATGGATAGATGTTGACAAAGGTAAAGGGTTGGTAAGTAGGGGCATATATAATAAGCCAGGCGCTGATCAGGCGGGGCTCAGTCGCATCGATCTGGTCAATCCCTATTAATAAGAGGCTGCGTTGACCATTCGCCAACTTAGGAATCTGGGTCGATGTCTTCTCTAATACTGGCTGAGTACCTTTATGACGATAAACGGCTGACCCAACCCGCAACCCGATAAGCACAAATACGATAAAAGATAGTGCGAAGAGTAAGC
>CAZPWU010000206.1:0-5034 GCA_964590325.1 uncultured Anaerolineaceae bacterium
TGCCCAATTTTTAGCTTATTTCGACGATCGGGCCGGCCTGTATATAGCCTGCCAGGATCATGAAGGACGCGTCAAGCTGATCAAGCCTGTCCATCACGAGCCGGGGTTGCGCCTGGGGATCGCTCACATCGGAGATTGGCCTCAACGCGGGCAACGGAAGCTGGAATACCCGGTCGTGCTCGGCAGCTTTACCGGCGATTGGTACGCGGCAGCCGAACTCTACCGGGCGTGGAGCCTGCAGCAGCCTTGGGCTACTAAACCGCTGCACTCCCGCCAGGATGTCCCGGCCTGGCTCAAAGACTCCCCACCGCACATCATCCTGCGCATCCAGGGCGAGCTGGACATCGGGCCAACCCAGCCTAATACGGAGTTCCTGCCCTACTCCAAGACTATCCCACTGCTGGAAAAGTTGGGAGAGCATCTGGAAGCACCGCTGGTGCCTGTGATCATGTCATGGGAGCGCCCGGGACCGTGGGTTTACCCGGACTGTTTCCCACCCGCGGGAGGTGCTGACACCCTGCACGAGTTCACGGAGCTGTCACGCCAGCATGGCTGGCACATCGGCACTTTCTGCAACGGAACACGCTGGGTGACCGGCCATTTCTGGAGCGGGTATGATGGCGAGGATTATTTCATCGCGCAGGGCGGGGATCGCTCGGTATGCCGCACCCATACCGGTGAGCTCTGGCATGAGAGCTGGGACCTCACCTGGCGGCCCAGCTATGCCGGCTGTATGGCCACCCCAATGACGCGCGCGATCGCCCTGAATTTCATGCAAACTGTGATGGGGATGGGCCTGGATTGGATCCAGTTCTTCGACCAGAATGTAGGGGCGAGTACCTTCCCTTGCTTTGCCACAGATCACGGGCATCCAGCGGTCCCCGGTCAGTGGATGACGACTGCCATGCGCCAACTGCTGGCAGACTTTCATACCGAATTTGAGCGTGCATCAGCCAGAAGTGCAGGCGAGTCCCCAGGTGGCGGGCGCACCTTCGTCCTATCGGTAGAAGGCCCGGCCTGCGAGGTGTTCCTTCCCGATTTCCATATCTGCGATGTGCGCGTGACGCCGCCCGGTCATGGATCTCCTAACCAGTATTTCGTGCCGCTGTATTCCTACCTGTATCACGAGTTCATCCTGATCCAGGGTGGTTTTGGCTCTGCGCCAGAGCCTTACCACCTGCAAATCCGGAATGCCTACAACCTGGTCGTAGGAGAGATTCCCGGGGCAGTGATGATCGGAAATGGCAACTTGCTGAACAAGGACACCTTCAACTGGGCGCCGTGGGAACCGGAGGTGGGAAACAATGAGGATTCTGTTGCCCTACTGCATGCAGCCCTGGCCCTGCGGCATGGTCCGGGGCGTGATTTTCTGACCTATGGGCGCATGCAACGCGAGAGCCAGGTGGAAGGTATCCGGGTCATGCACTGGCAATACGGCAGCCGCGAGCACCAGATCCCAGCCGTATTCCACTCGGCCTGGCAATCGCCCAGTGGTCACTTCGGCTGTGTCCTGGCGAACTGGACTACAGAGGCTCAAAAAGCACGGGTGAAAGATGCACGCCTGGGCAGTCAAGTGATCCAGCACACCTCGGCCGCAAAACTGACCTCTGTGACGTGGGAGGTCAGCCAGGATGGCCTGGTGGTGGAAATTCCACCGCTGGGGTTTGCTCTACTTGAGAAAACCAGGTAAAAACACCCCTACAACCAAATCATATCGGGTCGTTCTACCAGCGTGCAAATATCCTTTAAAAAGCGGGCGGCTGGAGCTCCGTCAATAATGCGATGGTCGCAAGTGATGGCTAACCCCATCACCTGGCGGATGCGAATTTTGCCTTTTTTAACGGCGGGTACCTCACGGATGCGACCAACCCCCAGGATGGCAACCTGAGGGGTGTTGATGATCGGGGTGAAGTGGTCAATAGCGAGTGTACCTAAATTGGTGATAGTAAACGTGCCGTCGCTCAGCTCCTGCGGGGTTATGGTCCCCTTCACGGCGCGATCGACCAGGTCGCTGCGCAGGTGGGCCAGCTCTGCTAGACCTTTACGCTCGGCGTTGCGGATGACTGGCGCAAGCAGTCCACGGGGTGTGTCCACCGCCAGAGCCATGTGGACCGATTCGTGCAGTTCCAGGGTTTCGCCATCAAAGGTGGCATTGAGCTCGGGGTGTTGAGCCAGGACCAGGCAGGTGATCCTGACCAGGAAGTCGGTAATGGTCGGGCGATCGGCCCCCTCGCGGAGCTCCCTCAAGATGCGTTTGCGCAGCTTGGTCAGCCTGGTGGCGTCCACCTCGCTCATATACGTGACGGGGGCAACTGTCCTATGGCTTTCCAGCATACGGCGGGCGATAGTCTTACGCGTCGGAGTGAGCTTGACTTTCCAGCTGGTGCCCTGTGCTACCTCGGAGGCTGGGACCGACACAGAAGGACCAAGCTGCTGGAGGCTGGCCTGCACATCCGCTTTAGTGATAGTTCCTGCCCTGGCTGGCACGACGGTGCTCAGGTCAACGCCTGCCTTCTCTGCCATGCGTCGTGCAACCGGGGTCACCCTGGGTCCGACACTCTGCCGCTCGAGGTAGGCCTTTACATCGCGTTCGATGATCGCACCCTGCGGGCCAGTCCCGCTGCTCTGCAATTCGGCCAATGAAATGCCCTGTTGACCCGCCAGCCGGCGGGCGCGCGGGCTGGCGAAGATGCGACCAGGTCTTTCGACTGGCAAGGATCTACCGCCGGAGCCAGTTGTCGTGATGACCGGCTGGGAACTCGAAACGGCAATTCCCAGAGATTGGCCTTTCTCCGCTGGGGAAGGGGACACAGCGGCTACTGTACCCTGGAGTACTTCGCCGGGTTCGGCAATGCTGCCAATCACTGATTTCACCTTAATTTCATCACCCGGTTTGGCAAGGATTGTCCTGAGAACACCCGTCCCCGGAGCTTCAACTTCAAGGGTGGCCTTATCGGTTTCTACGGTGAAAAGGGTTTCGCCCTTGGTGACAGGGTCACCGACCTTTTTTACCCATTCGACCAGGACCAGGGTATCCATGGTCTGGCTGAGGGGAGGGACAAGGATATCAATGGGCATAGGATTGTCCTGGAACTAGAACATGGATAAGACGGCGTCGACGATTTTTTGTTCGCTGGGGACGTACTCGCCCTCCAAGACGGGTGCGAATGGCGGTGGCACATCCGGCGCAGCCACGCGCTTGATGGGTGCATCCAACCACCAAAAGGCTTTATCGCTTACCAGGGCAGCCACTTCCGCACCCCAACCATTGGTCAGGTTATCCTCTTCGACGATGACTAAACGACCGGTTTTGCTCACCGACTCCAGGATCAGATCCTTGTCCAGGGGCACCAATGAGCGCGGATCGATCACCTCGACATCGATAGGGTGATCGGCGAGGGTCTCTGCGGCGGCCAGGGCGCGATACATCATCAGCAGGTTGGCAACGATGGTTACGTCTTTGCCGGGGCGGCGGATTATGCCTTTGCCGATCGGGACCAGGTATTCTTCCTCCGGGACTTCACCCACCGCGCTGATAGCGCCTTTCTCCGACCGAGGACCTTTGGATCCATATAACAATTTATGCTCAAAGACTAACACCGGGTTGTCGTCGCGCACCGCGCTCTTGAGCAAGCCTTTGGCGTCATAGGCGGTCGCCGGGCAGACGACTTTCAGACCCGGGACGTGGGTAAAGAAGGCTTCCAGGCTTTGCGCATGTTGCGCTCCACGGCCTGTCGTGCCGACCGGGGCGCGCATGACCATCGGGACCGACAATGTCCCGCCAGACATATAGCGCAGCTTGGCAGCCTGGTTGGCCAACTGATCCATCATATTGAATAGAAAGTCGCCGTATTGTACGTCGGCGATCGGGCGCATGCCGGCAATTGCCGCACCCACCGCCATCCCGGCGATCGCGGCTTCGGAGATGGGGGTATCGATGATCCGGTCGTGTCCGAACTCTTGCGAAAGACCCAGGGTGACCGTGAACGCGCCGCCAAACCCACCCTCGACCCCGATGTCCTCGCCGATGCAGAACACACGCTCATCGCGCTGCATTTCCTCACGAATAGCCTGGCGTAATGCCTCAGCAATCGTCATCTTGGGCATGATTCACTCCTTAAAGACATCGGTATAAACATCCTCGGGCCTGGGTACTGGGCTGGCCTCGGCATATTCGATGGCATCCTGGATGCTCCGCTCGACTTCTTGCTCAATAGCCTTGATCTGATCTTCGTTGGCATTGTGATTGGATAACAGATACTGGCGGAAATTCGGAAGGGGGTCTTTCAATTTCCAGGCATCTTCTTCTTCCCTGGTGCGGTAGGTGCGCGGGTCTGAACGCGAGTGACCGCAAAGCCGGTACGTCATGCACTCGATCAAGGTTGGGCCGTTACCACTACGGGCGCGGTCTACCGCCTCTTTCGCGACCTGGTACACCGCTAAGACATCATTGCCGTCTACCACGATCCCCGGCATGCCATAGGCTCCCGCTCGCTGGGCGATACTCTCTATTTTGAAAACGGTTTTAAAAGGTGTCGAAGCACCATACAGGTTGTTCTCGCAGACGAACAAGACCGGCAGGTTCCAGATGGCAGCGGCATTCAGGCTCTCGTGCCAGACGCCCTCATTCGTGGCACCCTCCCCAAAATAGGAGACAGCAATCCTACCAGATTTCTGCATTTTGAACGCCAGAGCTGCGCCGGCAGCAATGGGAGCGTTACCACCTACGATAGCAATGGCAGGCAATACGCCAACAGACATATCGCCGACGTGCATTGAGCCGCCTTTGCCTTTACAGGCTCCGGTGGCTTTACCGAAGAGCTCGGCCATGATGACCCTGGGGGAGACCCCTTTGGACAGGGAATGTCCATGCGGGCGGTGGGTGCTCAGGACGTAGTCGTCCTGGCGCAGGTTAGCAGAGACCCCTGTGGCAACAGCCTCCTGGCCGATGTACAGGTGCAGGGTGGACGGGATCTTCCCCTGCATATACAGCTCGTTGACGGTCTCTTCAAAACGGCGGATCAGGTACATCGT
>CAZPWU010000207.1:0-5034 GCA_964590325.1 uncultured Anaerolineaceae bacterium
TTCAGGATCATCCAATGGTGCAAAGGCGACCGTCCACGCATGCGTTGGCCAGTTGCCCGGTTTACACAGGTCTTTCGCCAGGGCAAATTTATCGCAATACTCGGCTGTACCGGTTTTTCCAGCAACTGCAATGTTTAAATCTTTTAAACCCGTGTCTTTAAGCGTCCCTTCAAGCACAGCCAACCTCATACCTTCCTGGATCTTCTTAAAAACCCAAGGTTGTACAGTCTTTTTCTCATTGAGTTGCTCACATCCACGGATACTGTTTTCCGCATAAACCTGGATTTCCGCTTCCTGGGTCAGATCCCAGCGCATTTGAGGGGTAAATGACTGGGTAATATTTCCATCACTGTCCAGCATCTCTCTTAAGAGCGTCGGCTTCATCAACTTTCCATTATTAGCAACTGTCGAAACGGATAATAAAACCTGCAAAGGAGTCCCGATGATATACCCCTGACCTACACTGGCGATATAGGTATCCCCCGTAGACCAGCTTTCCCCCTGGTTGATGCGTTTCCAGGTCGGGTCAGGAATCAAGCCGTTGGTCTTATCAGGCAGTTCTATCTCAGGGGTTTCCCCATATCCGAGGGCGCGTGCATAGGTCCCCAACCGGCAGATACCCAACCCTTGGGGAACCTCATCCTGATATCCACCTCCTACCTTATAGAAATACACATTACTGGAGTTAGCTACAGCATGGACAAAATCAAGCTGCCCAAAACCACCCGTTTGCCAATTCCAGTCGACAAACTCACGCGCCCTGCCGGGATCATTGGAATAATACTTTTCTGTGAGAGTGATTTTACCGGGGGTTTTTATTATTTCCTCCGGTGTGATAACGGCTTCATTAAGACCACCCGTAGCCGTCACTATTTTAAAAACAGATCCAATGGGGAGTTCATCGCCCACCGCATGATTGAGCAAAGGTACCCGGCTATCCAAAGATAACTGCTTATAATAATACTCAGGAATAAAACGCGCCAGGCGATTGTTCTCGTAGGTTGGGTATGATACCATCGCCAGGATTTCACCCGTCTTTGGATTGATGGCAATTACTACCCCACTGGTCATGAGCTTATTCTCTGAGATTACCCTGCGATTCCAGTAATTGATCTCGTCAATCAATATAGCTTCGGCTGCTTGCTGTAGGCGGGTATCAATCGTCAAGCGGATATTTTTCCCTGGAGTGGGTGCTATTGGCTCGGTTACGTTGCGTAAGATCTTACCTGCGGCATCCACCTCTACCGTATCTAGACCGTTACGTCCAGCAAGCTCGTCCTGAAACCAATATTCGAGGCCGGTATAACCCACTTTGTCACGATCGGGTAGAAATCCGAGGGCGCGGTATTTGGCCTCGGTTTGAGCTGATATAGGTCCTAAATAACCGATGAAGTTAGCCGTTAACGAACCAGTTGGGTAATCACGAACAGGTACAACCTCAACATCCACACCCGGCCAATCAACCGCCTTTTCTTTCACGATCATAGCAGTTTGGCGGTCCACGTCACATTTGATCCTGACTGGCGTGAAGGGTGCCGATGTCTCCCCATACGTTACGATTTGAACAATTCCATGGTCTGATATACACGGGACATATGGATTTTCCGTAGAGATCTCTCCACGGTTGATCGGCATACCCGTTAAGGTCGCGATCTCACGATATATTTGTTGTATTTCACTCTGATCGTCCGGAAGGTTAGAAGGTGTGATAACGATGTTATATGATGGGATGTTACGCGCTAGGACGATACCGTTGCGATCATAAATAATTCCACGCGGCGCGGGGAAATTTATCTCCCGGATACGGTTTTCTTCAGCCCGGGCAACCCAATCCGATTGTTGGATTATTTGCAAAAAAAACAACCTTATCAGATAGGCGAAGAAAATGATAATAAGCAAGGCTACGAAGGTTAAGATACGCCTCGAGCTGAGATTATTATAAAGGGTGTTTGAACCATTGCTCATACTTCAATCTCTTCAGGATAGAGCCATTTAGCAAGATCACTGATTAAGATAAACATTGGAATTGCCAATAACAAATTGAGTATCAGACTGGGAAGGGTAATTATATCAATAGCTTCCAGGAAGGGTTGAGGGTTCCCAACCAACCAGAGAGCTGCCATCGATAGAGCATGCACCAGTAAAGTACCCAGGAAGACAGTTGTGAACATTGCTAAAATTGGCACCTTCCACACACGCCGGCGTAAAATCAGGGCTATCACGGTTGCCATGAGATATCCAACAAGAAAAACGCCGAAAGGCATTGCGGACAGGATGCTGATCAATAAACCACCGATAGTACACCATTGCCAATGTGTCTTTACTCGTTCCTGTAACGTCCAGGCTACCAATGCTAATAACACAAGGTCAGCAGTTCCGTGCAGCAGAGTGATACGGCTTACGACTGTTGATTGGAAAAATGCCAATCCAACTAAAATAGGTATTGCGATCAATGTTGCCATAAGGCATCATTTAGAACTCAAGGCGTAGATGGAGTCGGAATGAGAGGCGATATTTCTACAGGCTGGAAGTTGGTTATGACCAGGACAATCTGTAGCTGGGTAAAATCGACCACCGGTTGCACAGATGCGGTTTGAAAGAGCTCAGCTTCGTGACGACGAACTCCAGTGACCTGCCCGATCAATAAGTTGGGAGGATAATCCCCACCCAATCCAGAGGTTAGAACGAGATCACCAGCTTCAACTTTAATATCTTGGGGGATCATCTCCAATGAGACGTCACCAGTGACCTGCCCAACTAATACGGCATCCGCATTAGATTGTTTTAAACGGATGTTGATACGGGAATCTGTATCAGTTATAAGCTGGACGCGTGCTGCATTCGGTAATACGGCATCAATGCGTCCTACCAGGCCTTGATTCGTCACCACAGGCATGCCCCGCCGTAAACCGTCATCCGAACCGCGGTTGATGATCACATAATGTAAAAAGGGGCTGGTATCTCGGCCAATTACGGAGGCAGATACATATTCATTTTCGGGATGAGCGCGGCGGAAATCCAGTAAAGTGGTCAAGACATCAACTTCAGATATCTGCCCCTGTAAATCGATGACTTGAGATTGCAGGCGTGCAACTTCAGCGTCCAACTCAGCATTACGCTGGCGCAACCGCACCAGGTCGCTCGGGACAGTAAAGAATTCCTGGATCGCCTGGTAGCGGTTATATAACCAGGCCTGGGCTGAAATTAATGGATTTAGAACAATCCGAGACAAGGGGGAGAGGTAACCACCCAATGCCATTACGATCAGGCCGATCACGATTAATATCAGAACGACCGTTTGCAAAGAGCGAGAGGTAGTAAATTTAAACATGTGAGGTTCAATGGAAATTCGCTTATCAGGCATTACCTATGAAGAGCCTTCTAAGCTATTTCCGAATAGCTTCGGAAAATCTACCATTAATGACGCGTGCTTCCACGCTCCAGCCCAACAAGCAGGCGGTTTAAGTGATCGTAATCTTCCAGAATCATACCAGCACCGCGCGCCACACAGCTCATCGGGTCGTCTGCCACCCAAACGCGTATTTTCAACTCATCCATCAGGCGTTTATCGAGGCCTTTTAATAAGGAGCCACCCCCAGATAGACAGACTCCCATGTCCATTAAATCAGCGATAATCTCCGGAGGTGTCTCATCCAGGGCATCCTTAATCGTGTCAATAATTGTTTCTACCGAACCAGCAATCGCCTCGCGAATTTCAACAGAAGACACTTCAACAGCTTCGGGTAAGCCTGTGACCAGGTTCCGCCCACGCATGACTTTGGTTTTTTCCTCCGGTAAATGATATGCTGAGCCGATTTCTATCTTAGCCTGTTCGGCGATGCGTTCTCCTATTAGCAAGTTATATTTATTACGGATATATTGCACGATATCAAGGTCCATTTCATCACCGGCAACCCTTAGGGATCGGGAAACCACGATACCTCCCATAGAGATAACTGCCACCTCCGAGGTCCCCCCTCCAATGTCAACCATCATGCTGCCACGTATTTCATTAACTGGTAAGCCAGCTCCTAATGCTGCTGCCTTGGGTTCCTCGATCAAACCAACTTCACGTGCCCCTGCAGACATTGCAGCATCGTAAACAGCACGTTTTTCTACCTCCGTAGCTCCCGAGGGGATACCGACGACGATACGCGGGCGCGGTACAGGGACGATACTTTGCTCATGGGCTTTTCCGATAAAATATTCCAGCATGGCCTGGGTGATTTCAAACTCCGAAATCACCCCATCCCGCAATGGGCGGATAGCAACTATATTGGCAGGGGTTCGACCCACCATTTCTTTAGCTTCCGCACCTATTGCCAACGGTTGCCGTGTACGTTTGTCGATTGCTACCCAGGAGGGTTCGTTAATAACGATGCCTTTACCCCGGACATTGACCAATGTATTTGCTGTTCCCAGGTCTATGCCAATGTCCAGTGAGAAAAACCCCAAGAGCCAGTTTAGGGGATTGAACGCCAAATTCCGCTCCTACATTATTTTGCCTGAGGGGCTTAGGGCAAATAAAGTTAGATACACTTAAGTATTATACCATTTGTATTGAAAATCACAATTTCCTGGCGATAACCACCATCCTGCGCGAATCAGTTGAAATTTGCTGCCCATCCCACCCGCCATACATTTGATAAACACCTAATCCTGCCCTATCCAGAACATCGCTAATTTCAGTCGGATTATATATCCTGACGAAGAAGGGTTTATCCTTTCTGACACCGTCTCGGATGATAATCCGCCTGTTATAAAGCCGGCCAGTGGCGCTATCAAAGGTGTTTCGATCAATCATTAGATTTTGGTCTTTTTCAGTCACAATATATGGGAGAAAACCATTCAGGATTACATCCCGATTGGGGATATCAAAGACAAGCGAACCGCCTGGTTTGAGAGCGCGCGCTACGTTCTTTAACACAAGTAAATTATCCTCATCTTCAAAGTATCCGAACGCTGTGAAGAGCATCATTACACGGTCAAACATCTCGATAAATGATAATTGGCGCATATCTCCCTGTTGGTAAA